>JAISNF010000020.1 GCA_031276415.1 Planctomycetaceae bacterium | reverse complement strand
TGTGGAAAAAAAGTAAAGAATTTTACAGATTACATTACAAATAATCTGCAACAATTCAACGAGTGTAAAACCAAAACCGAGTGTCTTTTTCATAGTATTTCTCCTTATGAAAAAAAAGGAACATATTTACAGATTACATAACAAATAATCTGTTTGTTACAAAGTGGGAAAAACTCAACGCCGAGAAACGGCAACAGAAGTATCGCTACTAGACAGGAGCGACACGGTTATCAAAGCTAGGTTCATTCCCACCGATCAAAGTGGTGCATTACAATTGCAAAATATAATGCTGAATTATGCCCATGGTATTATAACGTGACGCTCCCTTAACGGGAGCCACGCAACCTTATAATACCACTGTAAATTTCTACACGGAAAATCCGTTGATCTTGCAGAAAATTACAGTTCGCCTAAGCGATTTGATAACAGTTGACGTACTCGATTTTTTTAGCACCCGAACAAAAATTCGGGCAACTTATTTTTTAAAATTTAATTTGGTCTCCAAAATTTAAAATAAAAATTCAGAAATTAATTATTCGTGATTATACATGACCCCTTAAACCTGTCAACACCAAAACAAAAAATTTTTTCGCCTGTTTTGTTGTTTCGCATTCACTAAAAAAACAATCTGCGATTATCAGCGTCCTTTGCGGACGTGTTTTCGTCAGCGGAGAATGTTTTTTGTAATTAAAAAAGAGAGTTCTTTTTTAATTGGATTATTCGGATAGACGAAGTTGGTTTGTGGCAACGAAAATATTGTTATGCTGAAGTTTGACCGTAAAACCAAATTCTTTACCGGTTTCTTCCAAATCATCCAACAAATTGCCGACATTAACATTGGCGGGAATCGTCAACTGACCAATCAAAACAAATTCGTCGCCGTTACGATCACCATATAAATCCGTAATGTTAATATCGTGATCGGCAAGATAACGGCTAAATTCCTTCACAATCCCCGGTTGATCCTTCCCAAACGCCGTAATAACAAAGGTTTCGCCCGCCGATTGGGAATTTGTCGATTTTTCCGAATCAGATAATTTCAATTCGTAAGGCTGCACAATCACCCGATAATCCGAACCAAGACCCTCAGAAAATTGAATCTCTTTCGATAATTCTTCCGATGTATATTGTTTCGGTAAATCGATAATCGTAATAAATGTAAAATAACCGCCCAAAACCGTCTGACTACAAGAATTAATATTCCCGCCAAGCCGGTAAACCGCAGAACTCACTCCGGCAATAATCCCGGGATGATCACTCGACATAACACTAAGTACGTATTGCATGTTAATTTAAGGTTACTAAAAAATGGTTGTTGTTTTAAAAATAAATGTTTGTTAATTATTGTAATATTTTGATATTTTGTAATGTTTTATAATATTTTGTAATGTTTACTGTTTAGGGCGGCGATTCTGATTTTTTGAGGTGAATCCGTATCTGACCAAGAACTCCCAACAAAGAATGACATAACGGAGCCAATGAATTATCCGCCAAACTTGTATCGGTAATTTTGATTCTGGCAGCATCGGCTCCGCCAAGAGCAAGCACCGCATCAAGCGGATACCAAATACCGTCAATCAGAACTTCATTCCATAAATGAAACACCATACCGGCTTGCTGCGGTTCTCCGTTTAATTGTTGAAACGGCGTGTAAACCAAACCAAGCGTGATTCGCGCCGGTATTTTTTTGGCACGGCACAACGCCGCTAACAATACCGCAAATTCCGTACAGTCGCCGCTTTTCGATTTCAATATTTCCGACGATGACGCCAAACCGATAGAAAATGTTGTTTTCTGAATTGTATTGTGAACAAGCCGCTCCAATGCCAATGCGGTTTGTCGGGAAGTCAACGAGTCCGAATCAACCTGATTCGCTAACGCTATTAATTGCGGATCATTGAGATTCATCAATTGGTTTGATGCCAAATCTTCCGGTTTTGCTTCGGACTTTCCTCTTTCAAATAAGGCGTTATCAAGGGCGTTATTAATATTCGCATCAATATTGTTCACCGCCGCAAGAACCGTAATTTTTGCACTTTTTTCATTGATTAGTTCTACTGATTGAAAAGAAGTTTGAGGAAAACGATTGGTCGGTAATCCTTCTTGCGTTTCAACAATAAATTCAATTTTGGGCATTTGATGCGGTTGCGAAATTGAATCGTTAAGCGGAACAACACCAAGATTCCCCAGTTCGACAGACGGCGTTTTGCCCTGAAATTCCAACGCCTTTTCCTGCGAAACACGAACCGCAAGAAGTGTTTGTTCATCCATTGGTATTTCATGGGTAATTATGTTACCGCCGGCATCCGTCCAAAGTGTTTCCGAAACAGTTTGAACTCCGGCTTGCAACAATTCCAATCGGTTTTGAACTTCTATCCGAAGAAGTTTTTTTGTAACTCCGTTAACGTTAATCTGTTCGATGCCGCAAGCAGTTAATGTTGCGTTTACATAACTATGCATTGCCGGTTCAAAAAATGTAACTTGCCGCTTTTCACCGGTTTGCATCGGCAAATTGAGTAATTCGTAAAGTATCGCTTCGGGACCGGGCATTCCTTGTTTCCATGACAATGTTGTCTGACCGGAAGAATTGGAAACAATTAGTTGGTCTTCTTTTGTTTGATAAATTGTTTCAATTGGTTCGCCGCCGCCATTAAGTTGAACCGTTCCCGACAAAAAAACGCCTTCCAATTTTGAAACGGAATTGACCTTCAAAGCGACATCAAAACGATTACCGTACCGCAAAATAATGATCCGGCTCTGACGTTCAAACCGCCTGACCGATTCGCCATTGACTTCTTCAAAACTCAATTTTGTTTGCTGAAATCCAACCGGTTTTCCCTTAATCGTCAACAATTCCCAATATTCGCCGCCAGACGGCAACATCGCCTCCGAAACCACCGTGTCCATTTTACGGCAACCCGCTAAATAAACTTCCGCTGCTAAAATCAGGAAAAATAAAAAAATTATTCGATACACTTTCATTTTTTGTTGAAATAAAATAAATGATAATTATACAACGATAATTTATACAACGGAATTTTCGTAAATATACTGTAATATATTGTTTTTTTATTTAACCGCAGAGGACACAGAGAACACTGAGGAATTTTTAATTGGAATCAAAACGTTATTTAAGGGCAACTTCTAAAAAGTTATTTTTTAGACGAAAAATATTTACAAGTCCTTATTTTTAAGGATGTGATTTTTTAAAAACAATGT
>JAISNF010000019.1 GCA_031276415.1 Planctomycetaceae bacterium | reverse complement strand
ACATTGTTTTTAAAAAATCACATCCTTAAAAATAAGGACTTGTAAATATTTTTCGTCTAAAAAATAACTTTTTAGAAGTTGCCCTTAAATAACGTTTTGATTCCAATTAAAAATTCCTCTACATTCTCTGCGTCCTCTGTGGTTAATAAAAAAAACTAGTTATTAGAAGTTCCCTTATGTAATATCTCAGCGAAATTACAATATTTCAATAAAATACCGCAACGCTTCGCTTGAAGGTTTTCACTTTGAAGTTATCCTTCTTCTTGGCGATTGAAAACTTCTGATTCGATGTTGCCGTCTTTGAGCCAAATAACACGGCGGGCACGATTACCGACATTGGATTCATGAGTTACAAGAATAATCGTTCGCCCCTCTTCATTGAGCCGGTCTAAAAGTTGGAGAATTTCTTCCGTTGTTATCGAATCAAGATTGCCCGTCGGTTCGTCGGCAAGAATAAAATAAGGATCATTCACCAAACTCCGAGCAATAGCAACCCGTTGCTGTTGTCCGCCGGAAAGTTGCATGGGACGGTGACTAAGCCTATTCGTTAAACCAACCATTTCGGCAAGTTCAACACAACGTTTCCGCGATTTCCAAGTTACCTGCCCCTGATAAAAAAGCGGAACCTCAATATTTTCCAAAACCGTCAACTGCTGAATCAAATTGTACGATTGAAATACAAACCCAATACGAGACGCACGAATATTGGAAAGTTGATAATCATTCAATGTCGTAACATCATCATCGCCAAGCCAGATTTTGCCGTTGGAAGGGCGATCAAGACAACCCAGCAGATTGAGCATGGTACTTTTTCCCGAACCGGACGCTCCCATAATCGCAACATAATCGCCCTCCGGTATCTCCATGCTAACACCACGTAACGCCCGAACCGTCTCGCCTTTGAGCACATATTCCTTTGTTACTTCCAATAACTTGGCGGCTAATTTCATTGTCGGTTCATATTGTTAATGCACAACACATTGTTGGTTCATATTATGTTGACGCAACGGTTCTATTTTCACGGCGAGTGTTTCAAAAATGATTCCAGTTCATTTTTAGTGGGCAATGACGGTTGCGCCCCTAACCGCATAACACTTAATGCGGCAACCGCATTGGCGATTCGGGCGGATTCGGAAAGCGTTTTGCCTTCCGCAATTCCGCAAGCTAACGCCCCGCTAAATGCATCACCGGCAGCCGTTGTGTCAATCGCCTTCACCTGATATGCCGGAAGAAATTCTCCATTGCCGTGTTTTTCCACAAGAAGTCCGCCTTCATTTCCCATTGTGATCAGAACAGATTTCACTCCCATATCAAGAAGTTTGTCCGCCGCTTGCTGAGCGGAAACACGATCTGTTACACGGATTCCCGTCAACCGCTCCGTTTCACTCTCATTCGGTTTAATACACGCAATATCAGCCAGAATATTCGGAAGTAATGGAGTGTTCGGAGCCGGAGCCGGATCAAGAATTAATGGAACATGATATTTTTTCGCTAATTTTGCGGTACATTCAAGAATTTCCAACGAAGTTTCCAACTGAATCACCACAACATCGGCTGACGCAATAACTGTTTCCGCTCGCTCAACATCGGCAGGAACAAGAAATTCATTGGCTCCCGAAGCAACAGAGATAAGATTTTCCCCTTTGGCATCGACTAAAATTAAGGCAACACCGGTTGCGTGATTGGGATCGCGAAAAATATAATCCGTATTGATTCCTTCGTTCCGGTAATGGTTAATCGCCTGATCGCCGAACATATCCGTACCGACTTTAGCAATAAACGTAACTTGTGCTCCCAGTCTTGCGGCGGCAACCGCTTGATTGGCTCCTTTACCGCCGTCAGCCAAAACAAATGTCCCGCCAATAACTGTTTCACCCGGAGCAGGAATCTTTTGAGACTTCACAACCATGTCCGTGTTCGAACTACCAACCACCACCACTTTAGCCTGTTTTGACATCGACCAATCTCCTAATTCCGCCGCAAACGGTTACGGATTTTCTTACAGTTTTGCCCAAATCAATAATCCAAGTCCCACAATAAACAACAAAAACATTGCGCCGAGCAATTTATTTGTTTCTTTGGGAGCATTACGAAATTCCTGCCAAATAAACACGCCCCAAACAGCGGAAATCAAGGTCGCTCCTTGTCCCAATCCGTAAGCCACCGCCGGAGATGCCACACCGGATGCAATTACATTGAGCGTCATACCAACCGCCCAAATTCCGCCGCCAATAATTCCCCAAAGATGATCGCGAACACCGCCCTTGAAATAATCACCAAACGGAACCGGTTCCCCGACAAATGGCTTTTTCATCACCAGAGTATTGACAATAAAATTGCTCAGCAAAATACCAAGCGCAAAAATGAAATTCGCAGTATAAGGAGTCAGTTTACCGGATTCGAGATTTCCTTTTTGCAAGTTTTCCGCCGTAAGAAGAACCGTCAGAGACTGTCCATGTTTGATAAACTGTTCCTGAGTTCCTTCCTGTAAGTTTTCCACCGTCAAAACGTTGGTATTCAAAACAACTCCGGCAAGTGAACTGGCAACAAAATAATAGAACAACGACATCAAAACACCGCAAATGACGGACAGAATCAATCCTTTCGCCGAAACGCCTTTTTGTTGTCCCGGAATTTTCCGATAAGCAATCGCATTGATAATAATAGCGGCAGCAACCAATGCAATACCGGTAAAAATAAGAGCAGGATTTCCTTCCGGTTTTGCAACATAATTTAATAAGACGCCCAAAACTAACGCCAAACCAATTCCAACCGGAAACGCCACCGACATTCCCGCAATCGCAATCGCCGCAACCAGCAAAATATTAGCGATGTTGAAAACAACTCCTCCCATAAATGCACTGAAAAGATATGTTGTTTCCGCTTGAGCAAGGTCTGCAAAAAAACCGCGTCCATATTCGCCGTTGTTCCCTATTGTCAGGGCGAAAATCAGCGACAAAATGACCACACCCAAAACATAATCCCAATAAAAAAGTTCGTAACGCCATGTTTTGCCGGCTAATTTCTGGGTATTTGCCCATGAACCCCAGCATAACATCGTTACAAAACAAAAAAGAACCGCAATCGAATAACTTTCTACTAAAAACATTTTATTATCCTTTCTACTTTTTTCAAATTATTGTCCGGCAATTTCTAATAACGAATTTTTTATTTAACCGCAGAAAACACAGACAAAAGAAACAAGTCCGTAGATTCCGCTGATAGACGCAGATAATTTTTAATTTTTTAAAAAAAATTTCTTCTCTGTGAATTATGTGTCTTCTGTGGTTATTAAAAGTTTACCTATTTTATTTTTCATATTGAATAAGAGTTTCAATTTTGTCAATTTTAATTTTGTTGCGACCGTTCAAAAACAGCAATTCAATAACAAATGCGGCACCAACAACTTCTCCGCCGCTTTCGGCAACTAATTGCCGACAGGCTTCCATTGTACCGCCAGTTGCGAGGAGATCATCGACAAGCAAAACACGATTTCCCGGTCGAATAGCGTCAATATTCATTTGAACGGTATTTGTTCCGTATTCTAAATCATAAGATTTTGAAACTGTTTTGAACGGCAACTTCCCCGGTTTGCGGATGGGAACAAGACCGGCACCGAGTTCTGTTGCCAGCGGTGCGGCGAATATAAATCCGCGAGCCTCAGGAGACGCAATCAAATCAATTTGTCCCCAAGATTGAACTTTTTCCGCAAGTTGACGAATCACGTTACGGAATAAATCGCCCTTTTGAATAAGCGTGGTGATGTCATAAAATATAATCCCCGGCATTGGAAAATCAGCAACTTCCCTAATGTTGTCGGCAAGTGGAATCATTGAAAAATCTCCTTGACTATACTTTTCACATTTAACAATTCGGTTTTCCGATTCGGTTTTCGTTTTTGAACATGATTAACCGATTGTGATAGGATCAACAGAATTTACGGGATTCTTTTAATTAATAGTAACAAAACCGAATCTTAATGCGGAATAAGTATAATTGTTTTAAGAAAATAATAGTTGTTGTGTCAAAAAAATTGTTTGAGAAAATCCGAGAAAATCATTGTCGTATCATTTTTAATGAATAAAATAATAAAAATTAAACATTAAAATTAACAACAGACGGAAGTATAACATAAATTTCAACACCTTACAAGGGAACTCTCAATTGAGCATCTCTAAAAAATTTAGTTTTGCGAATCGGACTGACTTGATTTGAATGGGAAAACGGATAGAATTAGATGAGTTTTGGATAGAGTTAAGATTTCTATCTATTTTTCGCTTACAACAATTAACGTTTTATGAGGAGATACAAAAATGTCAGTACTCGTGTTGAAACCTGCACCTGATTTTACAGCAACCGCTGTTATGCCCAATTCCACATTCCAACAGATTAAACTTTCGGATTATCGCGGCAAACACGTCTTGCTTTTCTTTTATCCGCTTGATTTCACGTTTGTTTGCCCAACGGAAATCATTGCGTTTTCCGAAGCAACCGCAGAATTTGAAAAACTAGGTGTTCAAATTCTTGCCTGTTCGGTTGACAGTGAATTTACACATCTTGCCTGGATCAATACCCCGCGAAAACAAGGCGGACTCGGCGGGATTAAATATCCCATCATTTCCGATCTCAAACGGGAAATCGCTAAATCTTACGATGTGCTTTGCGATGACGGAATGGCTGTTCGCGGTATTTTTCTGATTAACAAAGAAGGAATCGTGATGCACCAAACAGTCAATGCTCCGCCGGTCGGACGGAATGTCGAAGAAGAATTGCGTACCATTAAAGCGTTGCTTCATTTCGAAAAACACGGCGAAGTTTGCCCCGCTAATTGGCAGGAAGGCAAAGCCGGTATCAATACCGCAAAAAGCCGCGACTTTTTCGAAAAAGAATACAAATAATATTCGGATTAAAAATCTCTGAATATTTCAGTAATCTGAGGTAATTCAAAAAGTAGTAGGCAATCTTTTCAAGGTTAAGCCGATAAATACGCCGATGTAACAGTTACGGCATATTTAACAGCGAAACGTTAAACATTGCCTGCTTTTTTGAATTCCGGCATAAATAATAGTAATCTGTTGAAAAATTTTACTACTGAATAATTACAATGAAAACGCAAATATTACGTAATATTATTTGCACTTAATACATTGAATTGAAATTGAATTGAATACATGGACACATTTACCGGACGTTTTGGACCCCGCGAAATTGCACTCGGAATAACATTTGGAGTTTTGCTTGGACTTCTTCCGAAGGCAAATCTTTTATTTGTGGTGTTTGCCGTTTTCTTTTTTCTATCTCATGCCAACATCGTTATTGGTGTTTCGGCGACATTGGTTATTTCATTTTTTGCGCCGTGGTTTTATCCATGGGCGGATTTAATCGGACGTGAAATTTTGGTTTCGGCACGGGGGCAGCAAATAATTGGAACTTTATTTTGTATTCCGGTTGTTCCCTGGACAATGCTGGACAATACGGTTGTTCTTGGAACATTTTTATTAGGAATTGTTTTATTTTTGCCGGTTTTTCTTATTGCCTGGATTCCTCTTAAAATCATTTTGCCGAAAAAAAAAGAACAGCCTCCTCAAGCAACTCCGCCTCAAACAATGTCGTCTCAAACAATTCCATCTCAAGCAACTTCGTCTCAAGTATAACATTATTGTTTCGGAGTTTCTTTTCCGTACAGGGCTTCGATACAGATGGACGACCACGATTCGAACGCCGAAAGATCACGCAACATTTCATTGACCGGCACGAAACCGGATTCGATTAAATCCGGTTCGTTTGATGTAACGTTTGGTTCGTTCAAGTCAAAACGGTGAACAATTCCAAGATGAACTCGTCCGACTTCGCTTTCATCGTCGTTAATCAGACCAACGCAATGTTCCGTAAATTCTGAGCCGAGAACAACTTCTTCGCGAAGTTCCCGCAACATTCCTTCGCGGTAAAGGTCATGATTTTGGGCGGATTCATTACGATCTTCGGACGAGAGATGTCCTCCGACACCAACGCTGCGTTTACTGTGGAGCCGGCTTTCGCCCATTCCTTTGCCGCGAACATATTGAAACAACCGGATAATTCCATCGGTTCCGGTGTGACAAAAAATCATGTACGGAATGAGTTGTTTGAAATCGGGATTTTTTTCCATTTCGCTTCGTGGTCGAAACAAAACATTTTCCGGCGCCAGTAAAACATCCCGATAACGTTCCACATCACGGCAAAAACCCTGAAAATATCCAATCTCATGAAATAATGTCGTCGGAACGACCAATACTTGTTCTTCCATAAATTAACGTAAATAATTAAAAAAAAACGTAATTTTGACAATTCAAAAGGTAGTCAACATTTCGCCTGAAACGTTGCATCGGCGAAACATCGCCGACCTCTTAACTACTAACTATTCACTACTAACTATTAACTAATTAAAACTATCCTTCGTCTTCTTCTCCGTATGTTGTGTAGTAATAGGGGGTAACGGCGGCAAATTCTGCGCCGCAGGTGTCCACCATTTTTCGGACGGCAACAATACCATGTTCCTGGCGTTGCCGTCGAACCCATTTTTCGGTTGTTCCCAAAATTTCAGCGAGTCGATAATCGGAAAAGCCGAGCCGTTTCAAATATAACATTTTTTCCGGTGTAATTTTGTCAAGCCGCCAACCTTTGAGTTCGATTTCTGCCTGAACAAGTTCTGCGATTTGTTCCAAAAACCACGGATCA
Organism: Planctomycetaceae bacterium; assembly: GCA_031276415.1. Taxonomy (GTDB): domain Bacteria; phylum Planctomycetota; class Planctomycetia; order Pirellulales; family Thermoguttaceae; genus WRKP01. The sequence continues at coordinate 1,802 of JAISNF010000019.1, read as the reverse complement.
ATTCCCGTCAAACGATACAAGTCCTCAATTTCCGCACCTTGCCGCAATGCCGCAGCAAGTTGGTAAAGCCGATCACGAGTTGGCACGCTGATTTTTCGGTACAGTTCATCCAAAGCAGGAGGCGAATCATCGGCACTGAATAATCCGTAACGGCGATTTTCCATTGACCGAATCGTTTTATGCAACGCTTCTTTGAATGTCCGACCAATTCCCATTGCTTCGCCGACCGACTTCATCTGAATCGACAATGTTTCATTGCCTTCAGGAAATTTCTCAAACGCAAATCTGGGAATTTTGACAACGACATAATCAATTGTGGGTTCAAAGCAAACGCTGGTTGTTTGAGTAATTTCATTGCGTAATTCGTCCAGCGTGTAACCGACGGCAACTTTGGCGGCGATTTTGGCAATAGGAAAGCCGGTTGCTTTTGAGGCGAGAGCGGAACTTCGGCTAACACGCGGGTTCATTTCGATAACAACAAGCCGTCCTGTTTTGGGGTGTTGGGCAAATTGAATATTACAACCGCCGGTTTCCACGCCGACAGCACGAATAATTTTAATGGAATCATCGCGCATTTTTTGATATTCACGGTCGGTCATTGTCTGAACCGGAGCAACCGTGATTGAATCACCGGTATGAACTCCCATCGGGTCGAAATTTTCGATGGAACAAACGACGACAACATTATCATTTTTATCGCGCATCATTTCCATTTCAAATTCTTTCCAACCGGCAAGGGATTCTTCGATGAGGACTTCGTGAACCATACTTGCGGAGAGTCCGCCGCTGACGATTTTTTCAAATTCTTCTTTATTATAAGCGATTCCGCCGCCGGTTCCGCCGAGTGTGAAGGCGGGGCGGACAACACAGGGGAATCCGACAGTTTCCAATGCGGCAAAGGCATCGTCATGACTTCGCGCCAATTCGCTTTTTGGCAGATCAATACCGGCGTTTCTCATTGTTTCGCGGAACAGTTCGCGGTCTTCAGCGCGGCGGATGACGTTTTGGTCTGCGCCGATCATTTCGATGCCGAGTTTATTGAGGATGCCGGTTTCGGCGACTTGCAAGGCAACATTGAGGGCGGTTTGTCCGCCGAGAGTTGGCAGGATGGCGTCAGGGCGTTCGGTTTGCAGGATGGCGGCAACGTATTCTGGAGTGATTGGTTCGATGTAGGTACGGTCGGCTCCGACTGTGTTGAACATTGCCGGATCGGTCATAATTGTTGCCGGATTGGAATTAACGAGAACAATTTCATAACCTTCTTCGCGTAACGCTTTACAGGCTTGTGTTCCTGAGTAGTCAAATTCGCAGGCTTGTCCGATGATAATGGGACCTGCTCCGATAATAGCGATTTTTTTAAGGTCTTTACGTTTAGGCATATTATGTTAATAAAGTTCTTTTATTGTAAATCTTTTATTGTAAAACAGTTGCCCAACTGTTTTTCGCCAGAATACAACCAATTCACAGTGATAATACTTTGCAGATTATCCGATACTTCCGAACCTTTTTCAAGAACGGAGCGGAGTTTTTTCTGAAATTGTTCGGTTTTCGGTCAAATGGTTAGCCGAATTGTTAGTCGAATTATTGCTCAAATTAACGTTATTCTTCGGGAAAATTCAGACGCTTTCTGCCAAGAAAGAATCGGAAACAAGATCAATTGATTCAAATTGCCCCAGCGGGGCATGTAACTGTCTATTTTGTAATTATTTTAGTAACGTGAAAAAGATGTCTCCTACGCCCTGAAAGGGCAACACAAGCCAGCCCGCCGCAACGCGGCGGGTTTGTGTCCCAAATATCAAACG
>JAISNF010000466.1 GCA_031276415.1 Planctomycetaceae bacterium | reverse complement strand
AAAAAAATTGTTTGTCTATTTTGTTGTTTCGTATTCTCAAAAGACAATCTGCGCTTATCTGCGTAATCTGCGGACAAATTTCCTTAACATTTATTCACTAAATAATGAACCGGTTTATTTTTTGTTTTATTTTTCCGGTGTTACTTTTTTATACGGAAACAATTTTTGGTTTTACGGAATCCGATATTTTGTTTTTGCACGGTCTTTCAGACAGAAATCTGTTTGAGTCGGTTGAATTTTTTTGTCAAAAAGAATTTCAAAATCCAAATGTTTCCGCAATACACAAAACCAAATTAGCCACAGAACTTGTCCGTTCCCGAACACGGCAACTTCTCCTCGCCGAACCGGTTCGGCGTCAGGAATTTTTAAAACGGCTCGACGAACTCAAAACACAATTTTTGGCAACTCCCGTAACGGCTCACACGGCAACTCCCGATGAATTGACTCAACCGCAACCGGAATTTTCATTTGCCCGAATTTCTTTGCAACTTCAATTTGCAATCGCTGAATATTCACTTGGCGACTGGTTACGTTTTGAGGCGGATGTTGCGTCTGAAACAGATCGGAATAAAATCATACCGCAAGCACAAACAACCTTGCACAACGCCCTCGAACAATTACAACTTTGCGCCGAACAACTCGAAATGTTACGCCGGAAAACCGGTCTCAATACCAATTCCGCTTTCGAACTTCAATATCTCACGTTGTTTCGTTCCATCGGCTATCAAACCGGTTTGACGCAAATGTCGCTCGCTCTTTCATTTCCGGCGGGCGATGACCGGATTTTCAGTTTGAATCGGGCGGCTAAACTTTTAACAGAATTGACCTCGCTGCCTATTAACGATCCCATTATTTTTCGATGCCGCATCGAACTCGCAACATGTTACCGGCTTCTCGGAAATTTTGATAAATGTAAAGAATTATTAACTCGTTTGCAAAATTCCGAACTGACACCGGAACTTCAATTTCAAACCGAAGCGGAATTGATACGATATTATCTTGCGATTGGTAATCTTGATGAAGCCAGCCAAAAAATCAGAGAAACTCGCTCTGAAACTCACTCTGAAACTTATTCTGAAACTCATTCCGATTCTTTTCTTTATCCTGATTATTGTTTGGCAAAATTGGAAATTCTTTTGGCGTTGAGCCGTCAACTCAAAGATAAAACCGAACAACAAATAAAAATAAATCAAATGATTTTGGAACAAGTGCGGGCTATTGATCAGCAATGCGGAAGTTATTGGGGGCGGCGTGCCGGTATGTTTTTGGGAAATTCTCATCTCGCCAACTCAGAAGGAATGGATACGCCGTTGCCGTTGTTGAAAATGCTTGCCAAAGACCGGTTTCAAAACAGACAATACACTGACGCTGTTCGTTTTTTTGAATTAGCAAGCCGCCGCGCCGAAACAATTGGTGATCAAAAAGAATCTTTCAATAATGCGGTTTCCGCTATTGCGGTTCTTGGCGAGGTTCTGAAACAGATTGAAACGGTTTCCGATAACGAATCCAATAATGAATCCAATATTTCAAAAGGAGAAATTGCATCGTGTCGGCGTCAAATGATTGATTCATTACGAAATATTGCGATACGGTTTTCCGAAAATCCCGCCGCCGACGAACTCCATTTGAAGGCAATAGATTTAACCGCTCAAGCGGTTTTGAACAAAGAAACAACGCTTGATGATTATCTGACTTTGCTCAAAGAACATGCGGAACATTGGGCTGATTCACCGAAAATTCCGCCGTTGTTATTCCGTGCGGCGGTTCTTTTGGAAAGGCAAAATCAAAAGGCAAACGTCTTATCGATACTTGAAAAAATTCCGAATCATTCTGCTGTTGGTCTTGATGCCGTCAACACGGCAAAACGTTGTTTCGATACTTTATCGGAACCGCCTCTTTCTATTGCGGAATGGTTTGAACGGCGTTTGCCGGCGAACCAAACGGCGAACCAACATTTGTGGAATGAAGCGGATGTTGTTTCGGCGATATATGCTGCGGAACAACAGATTCAAGCCTTTGCTCATGCGGCGAACAAAACGGAAATTATTGAAATTCCCAAAAAAACGGAACAATTACTTCGCAATGCCTTACGATATTATCCTGATTTGAAGCAAAACACGAAAATTAAAATTCAGACGATGCTTGTTGCCGTTTTAAATGATCAGGGACGAAAAGAGGAAGGAACAGCGATTCTGCAAAAATTGAACGATCAAGAATTGGCGGCTCTTTCATTACCGGAGCGGCGAGCCTTTTTGCTGGTTCGGATTCAACTTCTTGCTAAAACGGGTAAAGTTCAGGAAGCGGTTAATCTTTTGAAGGAGCAACTGAAACAATCTCCTGATGATCTTCCATTTCTGATACTTTTGGCGGAGATTTTGACTCGGCAAAACGATTCTGTAACGCTTGCCAAATCTGTAGAAATTTGGAGGCGGATTGCCAATCAATCGGTTAAAAACTCGGAAACTTGGTGGTTATCGCGGGAGCGGATTATTGAGATTTACCTTAAAATGAACAAGAAAACCGAAGCCAAAAAAGAATTTGAACTTCTTCGTCTGCTTTATCCCGAACTTGGCGGCACCGCCAGAAAAACCAAACTCGAAACACTATTCGCCCCGTAAACTCTAATAACCGATTTTTTTATTAACCTTTTTATTAACCCCAGAGAACAAAGAAAAAATATCCCCCGTTGACACAAAATAGGACTTTTGATATACTTTGACCCTAATTCGACCACAATGCGTTATTTCTTGCCAAGTTGTTTCTTGGCAAACGTGTTGGCGGTTAATTTCGGTAAAACCTTTTAAAGGAGATTTACAATGGAAAATTTAATGGGATGTTTGGTTGTGCTTTACGGAATTTTCACGGAAAAATTCCAGCAAATGTTAAACATGGTAGTCTGGGTAAAACAGGGGGGGGGGGGCTGTCTGGAATAGAAAGAGTAGAACAAACCGTACAGGATGTTCACGCTCTAAACTCTTTTCTCAAAACCTCTTAACTCGTTTCCGTTCTTCACCGTTCGGCTTTACATTGGTCGAACTTCTTGTGGTGATTGCGATTATCGGTGTCTTAATCGCTCTACTATTGCCCGCAATTCAGGCGGCGCGTGAGGCAGCAAGACGAATGACGTGTACCAATCACCTAAAACAAATGGCTCTGGCTGTACATAATTACAGCGACACACATCGTAGTTTGCCCACTTCCTGTACCGATGCGTTCAACAACCATACCGGACAACGCCCAGGATTGGGATGGTCTTACGCAATGCAACTTCTCCCGTTTCTTGAACAAAATGCTTTGTATGAAACGGCAAAAACGGAGTTTCTTATTCGTGATGGAGTAAAATCTACAGACACGGCTAATCAGTATGTAGGATACTTCAATTGTCCTTCCAGCGATGTTGAGGTAATCGGAACCAATTCACGGAAAGGAATTAGTTACACGGCTTGCGATGGCGATTATAGTTTTCGCTATACTAATAATGGACCGGAACATGCCAGAGGTGTATTTGCTTATCGCGGTTATAGTAGGATGGCAGGTATTAGCGACGGAACAAGCAACACAATTATGTTAAGTGAACGATGTGTTGCACGGGTAAATAACAATGCTAATTATCGAGTCATTAAGGAAACTGTTGTGATTGATGATTCTGCCGTACCATCCGGTGCCAGTACCGGA
>JAISNF010000446.1 GCA_031276415.1 Planctomycetaceae bacterium | reverse complement strand
CCAATTTTTATTTTTGACTCTTAACCCAATAAATCAATGAGTACCCCCAACCCTACGAACTCCGGTTCTCATAGTTTTCCGCAAGTTATTTTCGTTAATAAGGCAGTTTGCCGAGATTGTTATCGTTGTGTTCGGGTTTGTCCGGTTAAAGCAATCCAAATGCATGATGGTCAGGCGTCTGTTGTTGCGGAACGTTGTATTTCTTGCGGAACTTGCGTTCGGGAATGCCCCCAATCCGCCAAAACTTTTCGAAAAGAACTCGAAATCGCTAAACGATTGCTCGAATCCCAAAATCGAGTCGCTTGCAGTTTGGCACCGTCATTTGCGGGATTTTTCCCCGAACGATTGCAAAAACGAATCCCTTCCGTGTTACGGCTTCTTGGTTTTTTCCATGTTGCCGAAACCGCAGTCGGAGCCTTTTTCGCCGCCAAAGCCTCCGCACGATATATCGAACAACACGGCAATCGCGAACCGGGTATTATTTCCGCTTGTCCGGCTTGCGTCGATTATATCCTGCGATTTCAACCGCAATGGTCACGATACATCATTCCGGTTGTTTCGCCGATGATTGCCCACGCAAAACATATTCGCCGCAAGTTCGGAAACGATACTAAAATTGTGTTTATTGGTCCCTGTGTTGCCAAAAAAGTCGAAGGGCAAAATACCGCCGAAGATGGTCATGTCGATGCCGTTTTGACATTCGATGAATTTAACCAATGGTTAGAACAGGAAAAAATCGATATTGCCGGTTGCGAAGAAAGTGATTTCGATGAACAACCGCGCGGTGCCGCACGATATTTTCCATTGGAAGGCGGTTGTGTTAAAACTGCGGGTTGGACGGCAAATCTGTTCGATGAAAAAGTTGTTACCGTGAGCGGTTTCAACGATGTCCGGCAGGCATTGGAAGTGAGCCGCCCCGGTCAGATTATCGAGCCGTTATTTTGCCCGCATGGTTGTACCGGCGGTCCGGCTGGCGGCAGTAAAGAACCGTTTTACGAAACACGATTGAATATTCTCAATTATGCCGGAAATCGTTCAAAAAATTTGGGTGTTGCCACGCAAACCGCTGAAAAACTCGCCCAAGAAGAAATTTTGACAACTGAAGATCAACTCTTTCTTGATACACTCACTCATTTTTACGATCCGCCGGCAATGTCCAAACGGAAAGAGATTACAGAAACACAAATTCGTGAAGTTTTTGAAAAAACCGGTAAATCGCTTCCCGAACGCCAATATGATTGTGGTTCTTGCGGTTATCCGAGTTGTCGTGACATGGCGATTGCGATTATTGAAGGTTTTGCAGAGCCGGAAATGTGTGTTCCGTATTTCCGGCAGGTTGCGGAACAACGGATTGACCGTGTTATTGAGACAAGTCCAAACGGCATCGTAACACTGGACGAACACCTCAATATCGTCAACATGAATCCGGCATTCCGGCAATTTTTCCAATGTTCCAACGCCGTTTGTGGACGCCCGATTTCCTATCTGATGGATCCCGAACCGTTTGAACGGCTTCTGGCGGAACCGGATAAAAAAGTCGAAATTACGGTAAACCATGAATCGTATCATCTTGTTTGCCATGAAGTTTTGTATTCGTTGCCGGTAGAAAAACAATTTGTCGGAATTTTTATGAATATTACGAAACTTCAGAAAAACGAAACTCAACTCGATTATCTTCGCCAGCAAACAGTGAAACAAGCCCGCGAACTATTGGAACAACAAGTTGTTATGGCGGAAACAATCGCAGCATGTCTCGGCGAAAATGCCGCAAGAGCAGAATCATTACTCGAAAAACTTATGGATCAGGCAGAACAAAAATAACCGTAATCGTCCGCAAGATTGTTTTTAAAATTTGTCCGCAGATTACGCAGATAAGCGCAGATGATTTTTAAAAAAGTCCGCAGATTTCGCAGATGAACGTAGATGATTTTTAAAAAAGTCCGCAGATTTCGCAGATGAACGCAGATGATTTTTAAAAATTGTCCGCAGATTTCGCAGATAAGCGCAGATGATTTTTAAAAATTGTCCGCAGATTACGCAGATAAGCGCAGATGATTTTTAAAAAAGTCCGCAGATGGTAATTGTCTATTTTGTAGTCGTTTTGTAATGCGAAATGATATTTTCCTACGCCCCGAAGGGGCAACAGAAGCCAGCCCTACCCAACGGGTAGGGGTGAAATGACCAACAATCATTTCGCCCTGAAAGGGCAACATACGATAGTTGATAGTTGAGAGTGAATAGTGAAGAGTTTCGCAATGCGGAGTTACAAACGTTTTGGTAATAATTCCGCATTGCGAAACTTTCCACTATCAACTATACACTCTCAACTATCATATACTGCCCTTTCAGGGCGTTGATTAGGGAATGCTGAACCCGCCGCGTTGCGGCGGGCTGGCTTGTATTGCCCTTTCAGGGCGTAGGAAACGCATCATTTTACGTTACTTGAACAATTACAAATATAGACAGACACCGCAGATGAGCGAATAGTGTTGCAATGCGGATTAAAAATGTTTGGGCAATAATTCCGCTTGCGAACTATTCACTATTCACTACTAACTATTAACTAATATGATTTCTATAAATGTTTATCCATTGCCGTTGCATGCTGAAAATGATGATTTATCGGATTTTGTTGCGGTAGTTATTGACGTGCTTCGTGCGACAACAGTTGTTGTGTCGGCGTTTGCAGCAGGAGCCCAAAAGGTGATTCCGATGTTGGATATTGAGCAGGCTCGGCAACAAAAAGAAGTTTTGGAAAAAATACACGGAAAAGGTTCTGTACTTTTGGGAGGTGAGCGGAAAGGTATTCCGATTGCGGGTTTTGATTTTGGTAATTCGCCGCAACATTTTACTTCGGAAAAAGTTGCCGGAAAAATTTTGATTCTGACAACAACAAATGGAACTGTTGCCATGTATGCGGCGAGGAACGCCCGATGTCTTTATGCTGCCGGGCTGGTCAACGCCCAAGCGGTTGTTGAACGGTTGAAAAACGAAAAAAATATTGCGATTTTTTGTGCGGGTACGGACGGAGAAATGACGGAGGAAGACTTCTTGTTGGCGGGTTGTCTTGTTTCACGCCTTTCGCGGTGTTTCCCGCAAAATCAAAACCGGCAAAATCAATACTGCCGAAATCACCACGCTGAAACGGCAAAACAACTTTGGGAAAATCTGTTTTTCATTGACAACAACGAATCTATTTCGGAACTTAAACTGATTGAATTTCTACGTCAAAGCCGTGGTGGCAGAAACCTTGTTGCGTTAAAACTTGATGCTGATATTATGTTTGCTGCAAAAATAGATTCTATTGATTCTGTGCCGGAAATCCGCCTCTAAACTTGTCCGCAAATTACGCAGATAATTTTTTAGTGAATAGTGAATAGTGAATAGTGAATAGTGTTTCGCAATGCGGAATTATTGCCAAAACATTTATAATTCCGCATTGCGAAACTATTAACTATTAACTAAAAAACTACCTCATTTCTACCTAATTTTCTTAACAAAACAACCTCAGTAGCAAGAAGTGATATAAACAATCAACCTCATTACCTCATTAAAAAGCGATTGACTCATGTTGCCGACAACAAAAATGCCGACGCATGGAAACTCGAATTGTCGGCATTAATCAGGTTCATTGTCGGCGAATGCCAACCAACCTTTACGGTGAATGGTCGCCTGCCTTGAATAATTACGCAATTTCCTTAAAATATCCTGACATTCCTAAATCCAGACATTCCTAACTTTATTTAATCAAATTTGAAAACTTATGTCCCTTCATGAACTTGCCGGACAAGCGGCACCGAAATCAATTCTTGTTAATTTGAATGATCTTGAAAAGAATTATTATGAAAAAAAACCGGATACGGACAATCCGACACAACTTGTTGCGTTCGGAACCAGCGGACATCGCGGAACATCCTTAGACGGATCGTTTACCGAATCACATATTCTGGCAATTGCTCAAGCAGTTTGTGATTATCGCGCGAAACAAGGTTACAGCGGAAAATTGTATCTCGGCAAAGATACCCATTTTCTATCCGGTGCCGCACAAAAAACAAGTCTTGAAGTTTTCGCCGCCAATAATGTTGAGGTTGTGTTTCAAGCGGACAACGGATTCACGCCAACACCGGTTATTTCGTGGGCAATTCTCCGGCATAATAATCAAAAAACAACCTCTCTTGCTGACGGCGTGATTATTACTCCGTCTCACAATCCGCCTTGTGACGGCGGAATCAAGTATAACGGGCCCAATGGCGGTCCCGCCGATACCGATGTTACTAACTGGATTCAAAATCAAGCCAACCATTATTTGAAATCAAACCTGAATAATATTAAAAGAGTTTCGTATGAGCGAGCCGTTGCAATGCCCAATGTGCAAACGATTGATTTTGCCGAAGATTACATTGCTGATCTTGAAAACATTATTGATTTGCGGGCGATTTCCGAGCGAAAAATTCGGATTGGCGTTGATCCGCTTGGCGGTGCGGGCAGTGCTTATTGGGAACCGATTGCGGCGCGATACAATCTTGATATTACGGTCGTTAATAAATCAATTGATCCGACATTTTCTTTTATGACGGTGGATCATGACGGCAAAATCCGTATGGATTGTTCCAGTCCGTATGCGATGCGCGGACTTGTTGCGTTGAAGGATCGGTTTGATATTGCTTTTGCCAATGATCCGGACACTGACCGGCATGGAATTGTTGTTCCGTCGGTTGGTCTTATGAATCCGAATCATTATCTTGCGGTTGCGATTCAATATCTTTTTACCAACCGTCCGAACTGGGCAAAAGGAATTGGGGTTGGGAAAACATTGGTTTCGAGCGGAATGATTGATCGTGTTGTTGCGGGTTTAGGGGTGAAGTTGGTGGATGTTCCTGTGGGATTTAAGTGGTTTGTCGAAGGTTTGTACAACAGCACTATCGGTTTCGGCGGCGAAGAAAGCGCCGGAGCAAGTTTCTTGCGTAAAAACGGTCAGGTTTGGTCAACAGATAAAGACGGCATCATTTTGAATCTTTTAGCGGCGGAAATTCTTGCCAAAACGCAACACGATCCGGGTCAGATTTATCAGGAAATCGAAAAAAGTTTTGGCAAATCATTTTATACACGAATTGATCAGGGGATTACGCCGGAGCAAAAAAACGCATTTAAGGGATTAACGCCGGAAAAAGTTCAGGTTGAGCGATTGGCGGGTGATACGATTATTGCGAAACTGACGCATGCTCCCGGCAATGGGGTATTGATTGGCGGTTTGAAGGTTGTTTCTACCGAAGGCTGGTTTGCCGCAAGACCTTCCGGCACAGAAAATATCTACAAAATTTACGCCGAATCCTTCAAAAACCAAGAACATCTCGACAACATTTTGACGGAAGCCAAAAAAATTGTAGATCAATCTCTCGCCTAAAAGAGACGGAATTGTCCGTTTATTTTTACTACAACAAGAGAAACGTGTCCGCAGATTGCGCGGATACATTTTTTGTAATCATTCACGGGTTTGGATGGAATAGGTTTGAAGCGTAGAAACGCAATACATTGTGTCTGTCTATTTTGTAATTGTTCAAGTAACGTAAAATGATGTGTTTCCTACGCCCTGAAAGGGCAACACAAGCCAGCCCGCCGCAACGCGGCGGGTCAAGAACCCAAAACACAACGCCCTGAAAGGGCAGTATATGATAGTTGAGAGTGTATAGTTGATAGTGGAGAGTTTCGCAATGCGGAGTTACAAATATTTTGGCAATAATTCCGCTTGCGACACTCTCCACTATCAACTATACACTCTCAATTTTTATCCTGCCCTTTCAGGGCGAAATTGTTGTTGGTCATTTCAACCCTACCCGTTGGGTAGGGCTGGCTTATGTTGCCCCTTCGGGGCGTAGGAAAATATCAATCAAT
>JAISNF010000438.1 GCA_031276415.1 Planctomycetaceae bacterium | reverse complement strand
AGATTCACCGGCGGGTTTATCGAGATGAATATGTTTTCCTGCACGAATACAACGCAAAGCGGCGGGAATGAGCAGATGTTCCTCTGTTTCCACGCTTACTGCTTGCAATTCGGGAACCGCCAGCAATTCCTCTGAAGACATCCATTTTAATCCTTGATAAACCGCTTGCTTTTCTGCGCTCGCACGCAATTTAGGGTCATCTTCCGCAACACCCACAACTTCAAAAATCTCATTCAACTTGCGGAGGTCCCCCATCTTATAAGCGTGCATGTGACCAACACCAAGTTGCCCGATTTTGATTCTTGGCGGTACAACAGCGTTTTCGGCGGTTGTGTTTTCGGCAGTTACCGTTTCATTTGCAATTACTGTTCCGGCAGCAATTGTACCGGCGATCTTGAGAAAACGGCGGCGGGGAAATAAATTTTCGTAATACATCAAAATAATCTCCTATGAAATAGATGAAATAAAAATGGAAAGGGGAATAATAGTAACTGTCTATTTTGTAATCATTTTGCATTATATGAACGATTACAAAATAGACAATTACAAACAATGTTCAGACATTTTCAGGAACAATATACGGACTACGATATTTTCGTGTCAGTAAAGAATTAGCGGCTGCATTGTTTTCAAATGTTTCCGTTACGTCACTGAACGTTAATTTCTGCCCTAGCGTGAACTGTGGATTTTTCAGTTCCGGCAACATATCACCGGTGTTTTTCACAATATCATTGATGGACTGTTGAACGGCTGGTTCGTTACCGAAAGTTGAACGGATTGTGTCTATTGAAGTCATTTCACCTAAACGGTACGAAATATTCGCAGTATGAACAAGTGCCGAAGTGTAATGCCCTTCGAGAATATCTGCCGCAAGTTTATTTCGTTGCCTGCTGCGCATACAATCAATAAAGTTGCGAAAAACATCGGCTTCCGGTTTTTCATAATCGGTTTCGATTTTCACTTTATTTTGCGGATCGTTGTAAGGCGAAAAAACACCTTGATTGATAGTACCTTGATCGGTAAAAATTTCCACATCAACTTTCCAAACCCAAGCGGATTTTTTTTGTATCAATCCCCGTGTTTCAAAAAGAATTTGAACATCGCCATAATCGAATAAGGTGAGCATCAAATTCGGCGTTTGCCCTTGATCTTTGAAGCGATGTTGTGGTTCATTGACATAACGTTGACCGAATGAAAGTACGGTTTTCGGTAATTTACGTTCGGTCATCCAACGGCAAACATCTAATTCGTGAATACCGAGATTACCAATATCGCCGCAACCGAAATCCCAAAACCAATGCCATTCATAATGTACAAGATTTTTATGAAACGGCTGTTCCGGTGCGGGACCGAGCCAGGCGTCCCAAGCGAGAGTTTCCGGCGGTTGTTCCGGTTGTTTGTATCCAATTGTCCAGCGATTTCTGCAACAGTATCCTTTAACGAGTTTCAATTTGCCGTATTTTCCACTTTTCAGTGCTGCTAATATCTGCTGATACGGAACAAGAGACGGATTAAGAAAACGACAATTCTCATCGATTGCCGCTCGAAGTTGGGTACCGTGTTGAACAATTCGTTTATATTTTTCGGCTGCTTCAACACAACGCCGCCCTTCAACAACATTTTGAGAACATGGTTTTTCAACATAAACATCTTTTCCCGCCTGACATGCCCAAACCGTGTAAAGAGAATGAGTATGATCGCAAGTTGCTAATGAAATAGCGTCAATATTTTTGTTATCCAGAACTTCACGAATATCCTGAAAACATTCGGGAGTATTTCCGAATTTCTTTTTTACTTCTTCTACTCTTGGGTCAAAAAATGTTTTATCGACATCGACCAGAGCTGCAACTTCAACATTCGGAATTGCACCAAACGACTTGATATGTTCGATACCGCGACTACGGATACCGGCAACACCAATTCTTATACGATCATTGGCTCCAAGAATACGACCGCTTGCTTTGGTGCCGGATATGGCAAATGTCGAGGCAAGAGCAACTGCGCTCATTGAATTTTTCAAAAAACTTCTACGTGTGTGTTTCATTACTTTATTCCTTTAATCTAAAGTTTGTGAAAACGAAAAACAAAAAACGAAAAACATGTAATCAGAAAATTGATTACAAATATCATCTCTATAAATATATGCCCCCTTGCAGGGGCTAACTTACCCAACATTTCGCCGAAGGGTTTTTACCCAATGTTGTAGAGACGCAATGTATTACGTCTCTACGTAAAGTCGTAACAACGAGAATATTCTATGTTGCCAATCCCGTTAATTCTATTGATCCCGTCCAAACATTTGTCCGATGGGTTTTAACCGCCGTAATGTTGATAGTGAATAGTTTCGCAATCGGAATTATTGCCAAAACATTTGCGATTCCGCATTGCGAAACTCTCCACTATTAACTATTCAAGTTCGATTTCGTACCAGATTGTTTTGTATTCCGGTTTTAGTTCTAGTGTAACGTTATCGTTGTTTTTTTGTGGTGTTAATTCTTGTTTGCGGTTGCCGGATTCGTCGAGTGGATGGAATTTTACTGTTTTCGCCGGATTTTTGAATGTTATTTGGGCGGGAATGCCTTCGCAAAGTACCGGCTCATTGCCCCAACGATTGCCAACCGTAACTTTATCATCACCGAGTGATTCAAGTTTCATATCGGTGTTTCTCATCTCTCCGGTTGCAACAAGTAAAAATTTTGTGCCGGAAGACTTGCCGCTTTTTGAATTGGAAATCTGCGTCATGGAAACTGTTGACCAACCAAGATTAGTTTTGCCGAATTTGATTGTTCCATTACGATACGGATATTCTTTGCCTTCTTCAACAAAACCGGTGAAAAGATTCGCAAGTTTATTTGATGCAATAACATAACCTTTATTCGGTTGTTCCATGTTGCAATAAAAAAGATGTTCCGGTTGCGTTGGCGAATTGAGGAACATAAATTGTTTTTGATCTTTCGGAATTTCCGGTAACTTTGGCAATTCCTTGAATTTACCGGAAACATCAATAGCCATTGGTTTTATCAAAGCGTTTCGAATATTCAAGCCAAGACCCGAAAATCCGAATCGGTGTTGACTTTTGTCCTGTTTGAAAATTTTGCGTTCCTTTTCAGATGTTAGCGGCGCAACAACAATTTCCTTGTCGGCATCTTTATCTTTATTGTAACCATCACAAAACAAGGCATGACAGGCGATCATGTGTGCCATTTGAACGGTGTTGCCTGCTATATCAAAGAAACCTGTTACTTTTTTTGGTTCGGGGTGGTTTGAATGAGAATAAGCGAACGTAAATATTCCGTCCCAATTCTGAAACGCCCCAAACACCGCAATCAATGGTAAACCCTCCGCAGCATATTGATTCGGAAAAGGATGATTGTATTCACTCACCGTAAACGGTTTAC
>JAISNF010000434.1 GCA_031276415.1 Planctomycetaceae bacterium | reverse complement strand
AAAAAATACACTAAAATGTAAATGAGAATAGCGGAATTTATTCTCACTACGCATCAGTGTAATAAAAAAAACGAAATTGACAACCCATGACAAAAAAATAGGGATTTTTAGAGATGCCCCTTTTTAAATAGCCGTGAACGGTTACGATTATTCGCAACTATTTATTCTATTTTTATTACAAAAAACGTAACTTACAAACAACCGTCAAGCGTTTGAATTACCAGGGAATTTCCATCATTCCGACAATTTGATCGGCGATGTTGTCAATTTGTTGTTGTTCCATTGTCAGTTCGGATTGCCCGTATTCCGGCACTAAATATCCGGTCGCCGATGCACGACCGGAACCATCATGCCAAGGTATCGCATCAAACTGCCGTAAATCATTGTTGCGACGATCTCGCCATTTGATCTGAATATTTAACATCCCCTGAATCTCACGCGGATCACTGTAATTGTTGACAATCGTAACACCTTTGCTTTGCGCAACAATTTGACCCTCCAAAATACTGTCCGCCGTCGGACGACTAACCACTTTGTAAGAAGATCGACTCTCAATTCGTTTACAAACCGCTTCGGTTAAACGTTCCGCAAGATCACGATTAAAACTGTCCGATTGGAATATCGGAACATAAACCGTCTGAATGTCCTGACCAAATAACGTCTTCGCACCAACCTGATAACCCAAACCAATACAACCCGCTAAAAATAAACACGGAAATAAAATACAAAAATATAAAAAAATTAGGAAAATTAAACGTGTCATTTTTTAGTTTCTTTCTTGTCCGTAAATTGCACAGATTTTCGCAGATTACTTTGTCCACAGATTACTTTGTCCGCAGATTACGCAGATAATCGCAGATTGTTTTTGTCCGCAGATTACGCAAATTATCACAAATTGTTTTCTATGTAATCTGCGGTCTCTCTTCTTTTTCTTTCATATATAAAGCGTTTGTGTTCCAATTTTTTTGTTCCAAAATTGATTAGTAAACCAATTTCTTTGTTAGTTGCTTTTAAATAATTAATAATTTGTGCTGTATGTTCATCGGTTAATACCGATAATGCTTTAAGTTCCACAATTATTTTTTTCGTAACACACGAAGTCAGCAATATAGTATTTTGACAATTCTTTGCCTTTGTAAAATATTTTCAATTGTTGTTCGCGTTGGTATGGAATTTTACGAAATAAAAATTCTTCTTCCAACGCTTCCTGATATACTGCTTCAAGAAAACCACCACCAAGTTCTTTATGAACTTCGATTGCTGCCCCGATAATAGAATATGTTTCATTTTTATATTTGTATTCTTCCATCTTATTATTTTTGTGAATTTGTAGTCCGCAGATTACTTTCTTATTATATTTATCTGCGATAATCTGCGTCATCTGCGGACACCTCTGTAATTTATCTGCGATAATCTGCGTCATCTGCGGACGTATTTGTAATTTTATCTCATGAAGCCGACATTGAAGGAGAATACTTGGCGTTCATCATTGCTATCCTTGCTGATCGGGAACGCAAAATCTAACGCAATAGGCGCAGGTCCCATCATTGGAATTGTCAGACGAAGACCAAAACCAACCGCCACACGATAATCACTTTCCCATTTGGTAATTGATTTCTCCACCGTTCCCGTATCAATAAAGAATGAACCGCGAATCATATCGTCCGCCGTAATCGGAAAAACAAGTTCCGCCGAATTGTAAAATTCCATACAACCGCCAAGAATGGCTCCATTTCCGTCACGCGGCGTTACACCACGATATTCAAACCCGCGCAAACTGGTAAAACCGCCGCCAAAATAACGTTCATAAATCGGCGTGTTCTTTTCGCTGACTCCAAGACTACTCCGAATACCAAAAACCCAACGACCACTACGATCCGGTCGTTCATGCAACATAAAATATTTTCGGAAATCAATATTGCCGCGAACAAATTGGTAATCGCCCAAAACCTGCTCAACACCAAATGTTATTAAATGTCCTTCGGTCGGCATATATTCGCTGTCGCGTGTGTTGTAGGATGCTTCCAAACCAATTGTGTACATTGGATGAGGCGAACTTAGAGTTGTTTCAACCAAATCCGCAGAATAAGGCCATGTCGGACGATAAATTTTAACCTGTTGACCGCCAAGAATAAGACGAGTTGAAAAGTCCGGCGTCCAAAGTTTACCGAATGAAATAGAACCCCCAATACGATCTTCATACCATTCATCATAATATCGTTCATAATAAAAACCGCTGACACCAAATGAATAATCAAGATCAAATAAATACGGAGTCTCCCAACTGGCACTGTAACGCTGAATCTCCGTACCGGGAACCGCCTCAAGCCGAAATCGTTGCCCTTTACCGCGAAAAGCATTCTTCCAATCACTCCAACGTAAACCTTTCGGAAAATTCAAAATATCAAAATTTTGCTCCTCAAGAATAAAACGCCCCATCAATCCTGCATCAGAACTTACCGCAACACTCATCATTAATTGACCGGTTCGCGTTTCCTGAACAACCCAACGCCCGTCCACCGGATAAATCTTATTGGAAACTCCCGGCGGAGCATTCGGATCAATTCGGATATTGGTGTTCTCGCCCAAAGACGCATACGGATTGCCCAAAATTACCGGTTGATTAACTTTGTGTTGCGTAAAAATCATTCCCTGATTATACAAAACGCCGTTACCGACATTGTTAGAATTAGTTGGCGGTGAAAGATAGGTTGCCGGTTGATATTCCGGCGGAGTAATATTGGTCGGTTGACCCAAAATCGTCATTGCCTGCGGCGGTTGAAGAGAAGGTTGCGGCGATTGACTGTAAGACGCAGAATAATAAGTCGTTCCATACGGACCCGTTGAACTCACCAGATTTTGTTTAACCGCGTTTTGTTTAACCGCATTTTGATAAGCCGCATTTTGATAATCAGACGGTTTGGCGTTTTGCTGACCAAACGGCGATGCCGCCGGCGCAATACTGCCGCTAAGATTCATCGGTGACAGTATTGACGGTTGTATTGAAGATGAAGACGGTATCAATGATTGTATCGGAGAATAACCGGAAACCGACGAATTGTTCGGATAATTTGTGTTGGGATTATTCAAATGATTGTTTGAAATTGTCGGCGGAATTGTCGGCGGAATTGTTGGCGGAATATAAATATTTGCCGGAGCAACAGTTCGCGGCGAAGTGAACGTTTGACCGCGATAAACTTCCTTGCGCACCGAATACAACCTCGATGAATCTTTCAAAGAATCAGCAGAAGACGAATTTGAAGAACCGGAACGTTTCGGATCAAACTTAATTCGGAAAAATTCGGAAAAATTCTCCATTTCGTTTTCCAAAGAATTTTCCGAAAAGTTTGGCAATATGTTTGGCGATATGTTTGGCGATGTGTTTTCCGATGAGTTTTCGGAGAAATTTTCTGATAAATTTTCGTCATAGCAAGGAACTTTTTTATTCCAAAAAATCGGGCGTGTTGGAGATTGACCGCGAATTTGTGAAGTTGCTTCGGCTTGTTTGAGGGCTTCGCGTTCTTCGTTTTCGGCGTCTTCAAGAGCCTCTTCGGGAAAATCAAACAAAAATTCAGGAATTGCTCCTTGAGTCGGATTGGCGTTGAACAGTTGCGATGCCATTAAACGCCGGCGGCTGTTATTGATTTCGCTTGTCCGCAAAATATCGCCGGGTCGCAACGAACTCCGGTTGAGAATCGGATGCCATTTTGAGTACGATTCATTTCCTTCATTACCGACAATTTCAACATGAAGAGTTCTTAAATATCCGCGAGGTCCTTCTTTAATGTTGACGACAACATCGACAAAATCATCGTCGATTCGCGGGTCAGGTTCTGCGGCGGTAAAAACGTATCCATCATCGCCGTATTTATCTTTCAAGCGTTTCATATCGCTTTCGAGCATATCCTGATTAAAATATTTTTCGCCGGGCAATTTCATTGTTTTGAGAAGTTCTTCATTGCTGAAGACGTGATTTCCGGAAAAACGGATTTCACGAACACGGCAACGGGGACCTTCATCAATAACAAACTTTACTTTTACCCAACTCCGATTTTGTCCCCAACCGGAGTAGCCGCTGGTTTCAACAAATTCACGGTCAATTTTGGCGTAAAAGAAACCGAGTTTCCGGTAATAAGCGGTTAATGTTTCAACATCTTCATCAAGTTTTGGGCGGGTAAATTCGCTGTTAATCCAGAAAAACCAGCCCGGTTTTGACTGAATCAATGTTTTGAGCCGTTCGGAAGTGGCGATATGATTACCTTCAAATTCAACATCAAGGATTCGTTGTTTGGGACCTTCGCTGACGAGAAACACTGCGCCGCGGTCGCCGATTTGATCGCCGCTAAGCACTTCGATATGAACGCGATAATATCCGCTGTCGCGGTAAAATTGTTCCATGCGTTCTTTTGCCTGATGTACGGTGATTGGATCGAGGGCGTCACCGGGTTTGAGATTTGCTTCTTCGAGGAGGATTTTTCGGGTATGGGCGTTATTGCCGCTAATTTTAACATAGTGCAAAATAGGGCGTTCGATGAATTGAAAAGTTATGACGTATCCAGAGGGCGTTTTTTCGACTTTGGGTTTAACATCGATGAACCATCCTTTTTGCATTAAGGCGCGTTTATCCTCTTCGAGAACCGCTTGACTGTAAGGACGTCCCGGACGGGTTTTAATAATTTTGATCAAATCTTTTGCGCCGATTTGAACATTACCGACAATCCGAACATCCAACACGGAATTAGGATCGTGTTGATTATTTGTTGCGTTTGCAAACTGGGGGCTTGGGTCAATGTATTGAATTTTGGTTGTGCTGGCAAAACCGGCATGAGACGAATTTTTATCATCTGCTAATGTTGGCGGAGTTTTTTGAGGGTTATTTGTTTGCGCAAAGAGAACATTACCGACCAAAACGGCAACAAATAAAATTCCGAACCAAACGGTTTTATTGAAGTAATTTTTCGTATTTCTCATTTTTTTGCGTGTGTATTGAACGAGAGTTCGACAGGGAAACAGCGGAGAATACTGATTTTGAGTTCCCGTTGCAAGACCAATTTTTTGATCGCAATGCGGAATAAATATCTGAACTATGATTTTTATGATTTATGTGATTTGTATGATGTCGTAATGCGGAATTACAAACATTTTGGTAATAATTTCGCTTGCGAACTATCCACTATCAACTTTCAACTTCCACTATCGTATGTTGCCCTTTCAATACGTAGGAGAAATCATCAACCGTTGCAACTTAAATTGTAACTATATTTTGATTCCAATTAAAAAAAAATTCACTCTGTGTTCTCTGTGGTTTTAAAAAGTAAATTTGTGTTTTTAGAAGTTCCCATTTGTCCATGTAGGCAAATTGTTCTGAATAAATTGCTCTGGACAAATAATTGGGTTCAATGTATCATTCTGTTGAAATGAAAAGACATCCGTTTAATCTTAAATATCCGGCAGATTTTTTTACGACGAAACAGGTTTGGCAGGCAAATCTGTATGTTTATGAATTGCCTGAATCTTATGTTGAAGAAGAATATTCGGACGATTCCGAATTGGCGGCAATTCCGTTTTCGCGTGATTTTCAGAATGAAACGTTGGCGAATTTGGAGGCGGTTCTTTTTTTGTCACGTGAACCGCTTTCCGGTCGCCGTCTTGCTCAACTGGCGGAATTACCGGAAGGAATGAAAATTCGTTCACTTATTCGGGAGTTGAATAATCGTTATGATCATCGGCAATCGGCATTTCGGGTTATTGAGGTTGCCGGAGGATTTCAACTTCGTACACGACCGGAATTTGCGTCATGGCTTGTTCGGATTCAGGAAGTTCCTGTTACGGTTAGGTTGAGTAGTCCGGTGATGGAAACACTTGCGATTATCGCTTACCGCCAGCCAATTCTCCGCGCCGACATCGAAAAAATACGCGGTGTTCAATGCGGTGAACTTATTCGGCAACTCCTTGATCAGGATTTCGTTAAAATTGTTGGGCGTTCTGAAGAACTTGGTCGTCCTTTTTTTTACGGTACAACAAAAAATTTTCTTCAAGTATTCGGACTCGGCAGTTTAAACGACTTGCCGGACAAAGAATTGTTTCCTACAGAAATAAAAAATGAAACAAGTCCGCAGATGACGCAGACGCCACAGATGACACCGATAAACGCAGATTATTTGTAATATTTCAGTGGTTTGTAACAAAATGAAATATAATAGTGAATAATTGTACGAGCGGATCAAAAATTGTTGCGATTATAATTCCGCTTGCGGTACTTGCGTTACTTTCCATTATCAACGACGATGAAGTTTCTTCCACGTATTCTATTTGGTTCTCGTGGTTTACCTTGTGGTATTCACGAAGTTGCGTCGTATGTTGCGAATCTTGGATTAGCGGAAGTGATTATTTATCCGTTGGGAGATCGTTTTCTGCAACAGTTACAGACGTTTCGTCCTCATTTGGTCGGCTTGCGTCTTGAGAGCGGAGAATTAGAAACAATTTGTAATTTGATTCGGAATATTCGTCAAAAAATTGAAACGACTATTATTCTTGGCGGTCCGACTGCCACTTCACATCCGATTGAAGTTTTGGAACAAACGGGAGCGGATTATGTTTTTGCCGGAGATAGCGAAAAATCTTTGGCGCAATTTCTTGAATCGGCACGAAAACATAATTCATGTAACGATTTGCCGGATATTCCCGGTCTTGCTTATTTTTGGGCGGGTAAGGCGTTGGTCAATTTACCGCCGGAAGATCCGTTGACCGGAAGATGGTTTCCTTCTGTCGATGAAGAAACGTTACGGAAAAATCGGCTCAATTGGTCGCTTCTTGAAGGTTTTGATCAGGATTTTGTTTTTGATTCCTTGTATTTGACGGGAGGTCGTGGTTGTCCGGGACGATGTACATTTTGTTGCCGGTTGCACGGGCGTCATATTCGTACTAAAACAGCGGAGCAGATTATTGAAGAACTTCGCGGGGCTGACCAACTTGTACAAAAAGGCAAACTTCATCTGACAACATGGCAACTTTATGAATGGACGGATGCTCCGGTTTTGCAATCATTACCGGTTTCCTGGTGTTCGGTTTTTGACGAAGATTTTTTTCTTGATCGGCAACGGGCGTTACGATTTCTTCAACTGTACGAATTTTACGGTTTCCGACAGCGGTATCGTCTTAGTTTTCAAACGAATCCGTGTTCATTACTGAACAGAAACGGTCAACCTGATACAGAATTATTTTATTGGATTTCGCGATTGAAGGCGATGATTCAATTGGGAGCGGAATCGTTTCATCCTGAATTGCTCCGGCGTTGGAACAAACGCCATACGCCGGAACAATTACAAACCGTGTTGGATGCTCTTGAAAAAACGAAACAGGATTATACTATTTTTCACATTTTAACGGATTATCATTCAACGTTTCAGGAACTTCGTGAGGCAACGAAATTATTGCTTCATTCGGCGCAACAACATCCGCGAATGCGAATTGCGTCCGCTCCGTTTATGATTCCGTTGTATCACACGGATTTGCGGCGTGAACTTGATTTTTTGCAACGATTAAAAATTAATAATTTTACCGATTATGAAATTCCGCATCCTGAATGGATGGACGCATTGGTCGTGCAATGGGCGGATAAAATTGATGAAGCGTTACAAAATGCTCTCTATCCGAAACATCGTAACACCGCTCTCGAAATAACCAAAAAAATGATCGAAAATTTATAAGAGTTCAGTGAAATTCCGTTACCGTCTATTTTAGTAACCGCAAAATTCACCGCAACAAAGAATTGTCCGCTGATGAACTTGTCCGCAGATGACGCAGATAGACGCAGATGATTTTTTTAGTGAATAGTTAGTAGTGAATAGTGAATAGTTGCGCAAGCGGAAATTATTGCCCCAGCGTGGCAATTCCAAAATAACGATGGGTTTTAACACATCGGATGATCATAACGTATTGATGTTGTTTTGTCCCCAATCGCATCATAATTCCGTATTTCCCGTGTTTGTCCGGCGGGTTAAAACCCGCCGCTACATTGGGATTGCCCCACTGGGGCAATAATTCCGCATTGCGAACACTATTCACTATTCACTATTCACCAATTTCCGTCCGATAAACAGATAGTATGGCATTTTGAAGAACGGGTTGGGGAACCAAGGAATACGCGTGAGCCGTTCTTCAAATAAAATTGTTTCAAATTTTCGTTGCAAATAAGGAACGTGGTCTGGAGAAGGAAACACATTATCACAAGCAAACCAATTCGTCCAAAATATTCGTTTCAGCCAACTATGTTTCACATGACCGGCAGAGGGATATTTTCTCGAAACGTAAAAATCAACCACTCCAATTCGTCCGCCGGGTTTCAGAACATTCCACGCATGATCAATTGCGGCAAACCAATCAGGAATCATCGTCAATGAATAAGAAAATGTTACAGCGTCAACAGAACCTTCCGGCGGAATAAATGTTGTTGCGTCGGCTTCGGCTGTTTCAATATTTTTCCAACCGCTCTCGTGAATCCGCCTGTCCGCAATTTCAAGAAGCGAACCGGCAAGATCAACAACATAAACTTTGTTAAGTTGATCAATTGCGTTACCAAAAAAATGCAAATTCGAACCGGTTCCGCCCCCCATATCCATCCAAATAGTGTTGGTAAAGGGTTCGGATTCGAGCATCTTCTGCCAAAGTTCTTCACGACCGCGCAACAAACGCCGCCGAAAATCATCATAATCCGCCGCCTGACCACTATAAAAATGATTCATCCGTTCCGCATGATTTTTACCGCGAATCGGACGAATCGCCATGTGATAAAGAATACGTAAATCACCAACAAAACCCATAAAATTATTTTCCTTAAAATTATTTTCGTATTATTTTCGTAATATTTTCGTAATATTTTAGCAGAATTTTCGTAAATGAATAATTTAATTTGTTTACGCATGAAAATCAAGAGGGCGGCAAAGAATTGTCCGCAAATAATTTTTAAAATATAAATAAGTCCGCAGATTTCGCAGATAACTTTATAAAAAATAAAATGGATAGTTACCTTTACATTGGTTGGTTGTTATGTTAAATTTTATGTTGAATTATGAACATATTAAATGTAACCGTTGTGATGTTTTAATGAAACGTTGCTTACTTTTCAAACGACAGTCAAATAACGGTCAAATGACGGTGGTCGGTTTGATCAATTACAAAATATCAGTTACGAATAATAATTTATGGACGACAATCAACAACATCTCAAACATCTTTTGAAAGGAGCCGGCTTACATGTTTTGAATTACGGTATTGCTCTTGTTCTTGGTTTTGTTTTGGTTCCTTATATTTTGAGGACATTGAGTGAACGGGAATGCGGTATCAACGTTATTGTTGCCGGTTTAGTGGGTGCATTTTCTTTGGCGGATTTAGGAATTTCCGCAGCGGTTTCACGGTTTTTTACGATTGCTTATTCTCAAAACAATAAAGAAGAATGTATTGCACTTTCCAATACTGCTTTCTTTGCTTTTTTGATATTAGGCAGTATTGGGTTTCTTGGACTTCTTATTACTGCTCTTGGAATTTACTATCTAAATATTGTACCGGATCGATCTTTGTTGGCAACCGTTATTATTATTAACGGATTTTCTTTTTGTATCAATTTTCCAATGAATATTTTTATTGGGATTATCAACGGAACGATGCGTCAGGAATTGATTGGCGGTCAATTTATGGTTTTCCGGCTTCTTGGTGCGTTGACCACATTTTTGATACTTTTTTCCGGCGGACGTTTAATTGCGTTAGCGGTTGCCAATCTGATTATTGCTCTCATCAATATGATTGTTCTTTTGAAACTTGTTTATATTTCGTTTCCCGAATTTTATCTGAACCCTTCTTGTTTTCAAAAAGAGATTCTTTTCAAACTGGTTCGATATGGTATGTTTACCTTTTTGGTTTTTGTTTCCGGTGTGATTCTCGATCAGGGAAGTATCATGGTCATTTCAAACCTGATTAAGATTGAAGCGGTTGCGCTTTTTGGAATGATTGCGATGGTATTATATGGTTACATGATTAATCTTACGGAAACGATTATGGGAAACTGGCTCACTACTTGGTTGACTTTACTGTACTCTAATCAGAATAAAGAATTGGCGGACAAAACATTGAAACTGGCTTATAAAATGTCAACATGTTTTACGACTTTTTTTGCATTTGGACTGATTGTTTGGGGGCGTGATTTTCTCATGTGTTGGGGGGGCAAGAACGAAGCGGGAGACTATCGTTTTTTAGCAATTTATCCTAGTTTAGTTTGGTTGATATTGGGGGCGTGGATTGCTCAATGTCAGGCTCCCAACACCAAATATCTTTACGCACTTGCCAAACATGCGTTTATTGCTTATGCCGCTTTGATCGGCAACACATTGGCGATTGCGGTAGCATTTGTATTGTTGTATTGTGGATATGGTATTGAAAGTGTGGCGGCGTGTATTTTCTTTTCCATGCTTGCGGTTCGTGGTGTAGCGGTTCCGATTTATGTTTGTCGAATCCGAAATGAAAATATTGTAAACTATTTTCTTCAAATTTGTTCTTATATCGGTCGTGCCGGCGTTGCCTGCTTAATTCCGTACATTATTTCGTATTATCTTCTTGCTCCTAATTACGGTCAACTTGTTCTTGTGGGAGTCCTGTGTGCTGTAACGTACTTTCCCGTTTACATCCTGATCACCACCAACAAAACCGAACAAGAAAAAATACGTAACATCTTCCGTTCAAAATTATAGAAGTCCCTCCCCTTTTATTTTATAGGAAAAGAATGTCGTCAAAAAATTTGAGAAAATTGATCGGCTGTTACTGAAAGAAAAAATTCAAGGAATAATTAAAAAATTAAACTTAATATAAAAATGATTAGTACAATCACAAGTAAAACAAAAACAATAACAGATAAAACGGCAATAATACTGTAGATGATAAAATTTCCTATTATCCATACCAGATTATGTGTATCAACGAGATAATCGCCGCCAAATCCAGAATGAATTTCATACCGGTTTTCATTTCCTGGTCCGGTTTCAATGGCATAAAGTGTTCCACCAACAAGAACATATTGTTTTTCATTATCAGAATCAGTCATTGGGCATCCCCTTTCGATATTTAATATACCACATTTTTATTAGTAATATAGAAAAATTGGACGTTATTTATATTCGATCCTTAACCGCAAAATAAAATGCTGATACAAAATAAAATAAACAGAATCGCAATTGTAAACTTAATAAAATTTATCGTCGAGTTCCACATTTTCCACTTTGGGTCATGTGTATCAATAACATAGGGATTACCCAAATATCCGCTACAAATTTTATATCGTCCGGGTTCATACGGTTCATCGTCATCGTCGGACGACACACTATACAAGGTAATTTTTTCAAGTTTACCTATTTTTTTAAGTAGTTTTTCACTTTCCGTTTCGTTGTTCATAATAGTTTTCTCCTTTCATTTCGTTAATATTATCGGTTTTTTAATAATTTTACAATAGAACATCTCTAAAAATCATTTTTTTACGAAAAACGATCAGGCAATTGATATTTCGCTTGTGTAACTATCTATTTAAATTTTGTTCATGAAATTTATTTATGAAATTTAAATTAAAATAAAAATATTAAAAAATATAAAAAAAATAAAAATATTTTAATCCGGTAATTCCGGTCAATATTGACAACGAAAGAATTTAATGGTTTAATTTCTGCAATTGTTAATCTTTTTGTTCCATTAGTTATTGATATAGGAGTTTTAGATGATAACGAAAATTGAGAAAAATTTGACGCCGGGCATTATTCGTAAAAATGCAATAATGCGTCGCCGTAAACGAGTTGTAGAGTTGTATAAACAAGGTCTATCGTGTAATAAGATAGCGATTAAATTGCAAGTCCATTCACACGTTGTGATCAATGATTTACGCGCTATGGGAAGGCGTATAAAAGTACAAAAGACCAAAGCGAAACGTAATGCCGCTCTTATAAAAGAGCGATTCGCCGGAAAAACAATCGGGGCTTTGTCAAAAAAGTATAAAATTTCGCAGGATCGTGTCAAAGAACTTATTGACAATTACAACAAAACTGCCGAAGTCCCTGTTCCTGATTTCAAATATCTTCGGGAACTTCGTTTGAGCAAACAAAAACCCAAGTCAAAATTTGGACTTTCCGAATCAAATTATGGAGAATCCAAATTAAAACGTGAAAATTCCAAATTAAAACGTGAAAAATCCAAGTTAAAACTTGAAAAGTCCAAGTCAAAACCTGAAAAGTCCGAGTCAAAACTTGAAACTCCCAAATCAAAACTTGGAACTTCTAAACCAAATGATGGAAAGTCCACGCGAAAAGTAAAAACGGCAAAAACGATCAATTCGGCTCGTCTTGATCGGATAAAAGCAATGCGTCAAGCCGGCATGACGGTAAAATCAATTGCCGAAAAACTCAATTTGTCGGAAATTAGAATTTATCAATTACTTCGCAAAAACTCGCCTGCAACCAAAAAAGTAACGCCTAAAAAAGCGGCGGTACTTAAAAAAGGTACGATTAAAAAGAAAAAAAGTAATTGAGCCTCTCATTTGAGCCTCTAATTTTTTTAACGTTTTAACGCGTAATTTGTGGTTTGTGATTTGTAATTATAATTACAAAATAATTACAAACTCCAGACCACAAATTTCATTCAAATTATTCTTCCTAAACTACAAACCACACAATGAATTTTACACCGAAAAATTGGACAACATCAAGTTTGCATTTTATTTCCACAACGATTATTGCGATTATTGCGATCATTTTCGTAATGATTTCCGCAACAATTTTCGCAGTAATTTTCGCAGTAATTTCCGCAACGGCGATTGCGGCGGAAACGGTTGTTGAACCGGCTGTAAAGTTCAGACCGCCGGCGGTTCCGTTGGTTGTTCATGATCCGTATTTTAGTATTTGGTCGCCCGCCGACAAATTAACCGATACGGAAACTGTTCACTGGACAGGAACCAAACATCCATTGCATTGTATGGTTCGTATTGACGATAAAACGTATCGGCTTATGGGAGCAGAACCTGCTGATGTTCCCGCAATGGAACAAAAAATGCAAACAGAACAACCGGTTTGGCGTTACACTTTTGAAAAACCGTCCGATAATTGGAACACGGAAAATTTTGACGCAACAACATGGAAAGAAGGACAATCCGGTTTTGGAACAAAAGAAACACCGGGGGCAATCGTCAACACCGTTTGGAATACTAACGATATTTGGCTTTATCGCACATTTAATTTGACGCAGGAAATTCCGCAGGATTGCGAGGTTCGTTTGTCTATTCATCATGATGAAGATGTTGAGATTTATCTGAACGGAAAACTAATCTTGCAGCAAACAGGTTATACGTCCGGTTATGTAACAATAAAATCGCCGGCTTTGAAAAAACACCTCCATTCCGGTAACAATACGCTCGCAGTTCATTGCCGTCAAACAATTGGCGGACAATATATTGATATTGGTCTTGTGCTGGTAAAGGTCAACCGCTGACATTAAATTTAGTTTCAAAATTCGCCGCAGAATCTGTTTACTTGAAACGATAACAAATGTTGATAAAAAGTTGATAAAAACTTTATCGTTATCTCTATTCTTAGTAGTCCGTATTTTTGTATCAAAACGGCGGCGTTAATTGTCGCACAAAATTTGTGGACTTATAAAAACAAAATTAACAGTATTGAATTTAGATGATTGTTCTTTATCCTTGTTACAGTTTTGAAACGCTTTCTGCTGACCGCACTGCTGCCGAAGCGGATGAACTTTTGGCGGCGTGGCGAGCGGTGTTTCATCCTGCGTTGATCGAAAAATTCAATGAAATTCCGCATTGGGAAAGCGCATCCATTCCGCCTTACAACAGTTCGGAACAGCCGATTCTAATTCCGCCGTGTTGCGAATCATTTTTGTACGAAGACTGGTTCAAACAACAAGAAGAAGCGAAAACAGTTTTAGTACGAAATCTTAAAAATCATGACGAAATTCTCGCCGAACTCTTTGCGTGTGCAAAAATTGAAGATCACGGTTTTGACGCAGAATATGTTACGGATTTTTATGCGTTGGGAACAGTATATTTTCTGATAGATTTATTGGTTCGGCAATTGCATTACATGAGTATGCTGGACGATTCGCAATTAACATCACAGATTTTCGATTCACTCAAAGCGTACAGAAAAGGTGAAACAGAAATTGCCAAAGATCATCTCCGGCAAGCGTTTGAAGCGGTTTGTCAATCCAAAGAATATTTTTATCCGTCCAAAACATATTTTCTTGATTTAATACTCGTTACGTCAACGACAACCGGAATTGCGTTGCAAAAATTATTGAATGAGCGCGACTCGATTAATTTGTTTCTTTCCTGTAAATTATTGAAACAATTGTCCGAAATTAATCCTGAAACATTTTCTATTTTAAAAACAGTTTGCCAAGCCGGTAAAGTGCAATTTATCGCCGATGATTCTGAAGAGAAATCGCTTCTTTTGTTACCGATATTAGATGTTGCAGACAGAATTTTGGAGGGAATTTCGGTATTTCGTGAACAATTAAATATTTCACCGGTGATTTATGGTCGTCTTCATACCGGATTAACGCCGTTTTTGCCGCAATTATTGAAACTAATTGGAATCAAAGGAGTTGTTCATTTTGCTCCGTTGGACGGCTGGCAAATTAAAGAAACAGCGCAAAGTAAAATGATTTGGCAGGGAATTGACGGTACGAAAATTGATGCGTTGGTTCGTTATCCGTTAAATGTTTCTTCGAATCTTGAATTTTTTGATCTTGTAACAAAACTTGGTCAAATTATCAATAATGATCACGCCCCGACAGCGGTGTTCGCACAATTCCCAAGACAAAATAATAGCAACAATAACAGCGATAATAACAGTAACAACAAAAATAACGTTGAAAATAATTACAGAAATAGCGGCGTTTGGCTTGACGATTTACGCCGCATGTCTCAATACACATTGGCGTTGGGGGAGTTTTCCGGTATTGAAAAATATTTTGACGAAACGCCGCAATGCGGAGGTACGAACCAATTTGGTTTCGGAAAATATCCTAATAACGCTCTTACCGCAAACGAAATCAATCCGATTTCTTATTGGAACGATATTTACGAACAAAATACCAAACGGATTATTGAATCATTTTTTAAGACCGTTTTAACTCTTTTAGATTGTAAGCCGTCTGACAATAATATTATCGAACAATTTGCCGGAATGATTACTTCAACCGCTGTTCAAAATAACGAAACTGAAAATAATACAGAAAACGAACAACTCTTGCTGCTCAATCCTTTGAGTTATCGGCGTCGTGTTTTTATTGATATTTCCGATTGGGAATCATTGCCTCAAGAATCCGCTCCGGTTGTACTGACTTGCGAAACAAAAAATCGCAAAGAAATTGTTGCCGATATTCCGCCGTTTGGTTACACTTTTATTAAATGTAATAAAAATAAAAATGTTATAAAATTTGCTGATGAAAATAATAAAGAAAACTCTGGAAAAAACAGCACCGCAAGATTCCGATTTTCTGATTTGACTTCTCCGAAAACTTATGCCGCCCGTTTTTTTCATTCTGTATTTAATCCTTCCGAAACGAAACCGGAAATGAAACAATTAATACGAAAATCTGAAGACGATCTCGGTAAAAATATTAAACGTAGCGTTTATCTTTTGGAGAACGAATATTTCACAGCGAAGGTCGATGCGCTAAGCGGAATGTTACGATCAATTTTTACGAACAATTCGCGGTTTAACCGTTTGTCACGGCAACTTGGTTTTCGGTTACCGAAAGATAAACGTGCGGAGGATGAACGTAGTGTGGACGATCCGAATCACGGCTATGCGATTCAAACCGCCGACGAAATTTCTATTACAGAAACAAGTCCGATGACCGGACGCCTTACAATTACAGGACGTTTGATATTACCGGACGGAAAAAATGTTGCGGACTTTATCGAAACGATTACGATCCGCCGCAAATGCCGCTTGCTTGAATTTAATCTCGAACTAAAACCGTACAATAATGTCGGTGAAAATCCATGGGATTCTTATTATGCGTTACGTTACGCTTGGAATGATAACACGTTGGATTTACGCGGCGGTTTGGCTGACGGTGTTCACGTGTTATCCGGTGAACGTCTTCAATCTCCGAAATTTGTAGATTTGCGAAACGAAAAATTTTCTTTAACTTTTTTGACCGAAGGTTTACCGTTTCACCGCCGTTTTGGTGAACGGCAACTTGATACGATTTTAATTGCCAAAGGCGAAACAATTTCCGACAAGAAATTTCGTTTCGGAATTGGAATTGATCTTAAACAACCGGTTACGGCGTCGCTGGAATTTTTAGTTCAAAAAGATTTGCTGGTTATTCCTGTTTCAAAATGCCCGAAAAATCCGTCGGCGTGGCTGTTTTTGATTGAGGCAAAAAATGTTATTGCGTTACATTGGGAACCGCTTCTCGAAAATGATCAACCTGTCGGATTCAAAGTTTTCCTTTTGGAAACGGAAGGCAAACGTGCTCATTTTGCGTTCCATTCTTTCCGTACACCGGTCAAAGCAATTGCAACAAATTTACAGCCGGAAAAAACCGAAACGGAAATCAAAGAACTTAAAATTGACGGTGATGCTGTTTTGATTGACATGCACGGTCACGAATTACTTCCGCTGGAGGTTTGGTTGTAATTGTTTATTTTTAACCGTAAATACGTACAAAAAAATTCCTAATCCAATAAATTTTGATCAAATACTTGCTAGAGGTACTCTTTTATTTCTTTGCTTTTTCATCTATAATTATAAAACTTCATTAGTTTAGTTTCATTGGTTCATTGGTTTAGCATTGCCGGTTCCTGGTGCCGTTTTAACGTTTCAAATAATTGTAACAGTAAAAAGAAATTGTTGTTTTATTATATGTTACAGGAGATGTTGTCCTTGAAAATTTTTGTTGCAATTTAATAATCAGATGACAAAACTTTATCCTTTTGAATCTCATTTTTTTGACTTAGATGGTTTGCGTTACCATTATCTTGACGAACAACGTCCAAGAAATGCGGTTAATCGGGACGTTTTGTTAATGGTTCATGGTAATCCGACATGGTCGTTTTATTGGCGCAATCTTGTTACGGAATTTCGTGATCGGTATCGGGTGATTGCGGTTGATCATATTGGTTGCGGTTTATCCGACATGCCGGATGAATCGCATTATCCGTTCACTTTGGAACGCCGAATCGAAGATATTTGTCGATTGATTGAAGGCTTGAATTTACAAAAGATTACATTAATTGCTCATGATTGGGGCGGTGCGATTGGAATGGGGGCGGCGGTTCAATTATCGAACAGATTTGACCGGTTTGTATTAATGAACACGGCAGCGTTTCGCGGAATTCAATGTCCGTTACGAATTCGTGTGTGCCGGATTCCGGGTTTGGGACGGTTGTTGGTTCAAGGCTTTAACCTCTTCGCAAAATGCGCAACCCGAATGGCAGTTGCCAAAGGATTGCCGAAAGAAGTTCGCGAAGGCTTGACGGCTCCTTATAATTCTTGGGGGCATCGAACGGCTTTGTATCGATTTGTAACGGATATTCCGCTTTCACCGCGTCATCCAACTTACAAAACGCTTGCCGATATTGAGGAAGCATTACCAAAATTTCGTAACAAACCGGTCTGTTTAATTTGGGGCATGTTGGATTGGTGTTTCACGCCGGACTATCTGAAACGTTTCCTTCAGTTTTACCCGGAAGCCGATGTTCATCGTCTCAATGACGCTCATCATTATCTCGTTGAAGATGCTCCGGAAGAAGTAATAAACGCATTGGACAGTTTTTTGAAACGATATTAAATTCGTCAACGATAATAGATTTCGATATTAGATTTGTTTTTTGATTTCGTAACAGTTGTCAATTATATTCAATTACAATAAATATTTCGATACATTTTAATTTATAATAATGAAACAATTTTATTTAATGATTCTGTCTTTGATACTGATATTTTATCAGGGACTTTTTTATCAAGGGCGTTGTTTTGCTGACGAAACCGGCAAGATCATTGAACAGGCAATGCGGACTGTTGTATCAATTTTTCCGGCAAATCCCGATGATCCGGCTGGCGGCGGAAGCGGGGTGGTGATTTCGCCGGACGGTTACGCATTAACAAATTTTCACGTGGTTCAGCCTTGCGGTCCCGCTATGAAATGCGGAATGGCGGATGGTCAACTTTATGATGCAATAATTGTTGGTCTTGATCCTGTCGGCGATATTGCTTTGATCAAATTACTCAATCGTAACGATTTTCCGTTTGCCGGTCTTGCAAACAGTGATTTTGTTACAGTTGGTGATACTGCTATTGTGATGGGCAATCCGTTTCTGTTGGCTCTTGATTACAAACCTTGTGTTTCAAGGGGAATTATTTCCGGTATTCATCGTTACCAATTTCCGTCCGGAACATTTTTAGAATACACTGATTGTTTACAAACCGATGCCGCCGTCAATCCGGGAAACAGCGGCGGTCCGCTTTTCAATGAACATGGCGAAGTGATTGGAATTATTGGTCGTTGTTCTTTTGAAAAGCGGGGCAGAGTCAATGTTGGTATTGGTTATGCGGTTTCGAGTAATCAGGTACGATATTTTCTTGGCGATTTGAAAAGCGGTCGGATTGTAGATCATGCGACGATGAATGCGGTTGTTTCGACGGACAAAGACGGACGCGTTTTATTCGACGAAATTCTTGTAACATCCGACGCTTACCGGAATGGTTTACGTTACAATGACGAATTGTTACGTTTTGCGGGGAAAACGGTTGATACCGCAAATACGTTCAAAAATCTGCTCGGTCTTTTTCCGAAACATTGGCGGCTTCCGGTTATTGTTCGCGGAAAGGACGGTGAACGCTTTGAATTGATGGTTCGGCTTGGCAGTTTGCATAGTGAGGCGGAACTTATTGAAATGACCGAAAAAATGATTGAGCCGCCGATTGTTCCGCCCGATTTCAAAAAACAACAGCAACAACAGAAAAAACGTAACAATGAAGAAACGGAAAAAATTCCCGATGGTTTTAAGGAGATTGAAATTCCCGATGCGGACGGTCAACCGGTTAAATTGTTGCAAAAAGAATTTTTTATTCCTGAAACAATTAAACCGTTTTATGAAAAACAACACGGTTACGCTAATTATTATTTCAATCGTCAGGAACGAAACCGTGTGCTTAATAATTGGCGCAAAAATTTTGATAAGACGAAAGATACGGCTTGGAAATTTTCCGGTCAACTGAAAAACCGAATGGAATCTTTTTCGTTTCATATTGACGACAAAGGAATCGAGTACGAATTACCGGTTGAAAGCGGTTTTTGGAATGCTGATTTAATGCTTCAAACGAAGGTTTTTATTGTTGATCCGATTACGCATTATCAATCGCCGCGCGGTAGCGGCGGGTTGTTTACCGCTTTATATTTGTTGCGACAATTAGCCGTCAAGGAAACAATTCAAGACGCCGAAACCGAATATATTGGAACAGCACCGATTGACGGGAATCCCGAAAAATTGTACGATATTTGCGGTATGACGTGGCGCGGTAATAATGTTCGTTTTTATTTTGAACCGGAAACCGGAGCCGTTGTGTTGGTTGAAATGTCGGGCAGCAGTCTTGATTTTCCGTGCGAAATTTGGTTTCGCAAAAATTCCGCGAACAAACAAGAATGGGAAGTCCGGTTTGGTCGGATTCTTTTCGGAACTTTTGAAATCAACAACTGGATTCCGAATGTGCCGGCGGAGATGTTTTCGTTCGATAAAAATAAAACACAAGATGAAACAAAAACATTGAAAGAAACCAAAACACGTACAATATTTCCGATAATTGCTGAAACATTACCGAAGATCGTTAAAATTTATGGAGCAGGAAATACGCCCGGAATGCACGGTTATCAAACGGGAATTTTTGTTTCATCGGATGGTTGTATTTTAACGGCGATTACTTCTGCGTTACAGGCTGATCCGATTCGTGTTGTATTGGATTCGGGACGGAAATTTGAAGCGCAGTTGGTTGCCGCTGATCCTGTTATGGAACTTGCGTTGCTCAAAATTTCCGCAACGGATTTGCCTTATTTTTCATTACAAAAAGATTTGTCTTCTGTTCCTGAACCGCAGATTGGCGATTCGGTTTTTGCGATTTCCAATCCGTTCAATATTGCGGAGGGCAATGAACCGGCAACCGTTCAACACGGTTTTATCGCTACAAAAACAACGCTTCGGGCAAGACGCGGAGTTTTTGAAACGCCGTATCAGGGAGCAATTTTCGTTATTGATATAACAACGAACAATCCGGGTGCTTGCGGCGGTGCGTTAATTTCAGCGGAAACCGGCGACTTGCTTGGTATTCTTGGTAAAGAATTGCGTAACAAAGAAAATAATAGTTGGCTTAATTATGCGATTCCGGTTTTATCGTTTCGGGACAAGGTTAATGAGATGATAATTCAATTCAAAGAATCTGCTACGGAATCTGGAGTTCTTCATCCGCAACTTATTATTCCGCAGGCGATTATGCCGGAGCGTGAATTGATTCCTGAGGACACGATTCAGTTGTTTCAAAATTGGGGTTTCCTTTTGGTGTCGCCGGTATCGGGGCGAACGCCGCCGTTTATTGATTCGGTTCGTCCGGACAGTGAGGCTGCTCGGCTTGGTTTGTTTCCTGACGATTTGATTGTTATGGTCAACAATCATTTAACCTCTTCTTTATCTGCGGTTGAATATCAGATTCATCAGGCAATTCCCGAAGAGCCAATCGTTTTAACAATAGAACGCAACATGACTCTTCTCGATTTCACCTTTACCGGAAAAAAGAAACAATAATCAAAATTCTTGTAACTCAATCCAAAAAAATTCCGATACAACTATCAATTTTATTTTTCACCACAGAAGACGCATACAAAAAAACAATAGATGCTTTTCAAAAAAATTGTAGTGTATTCCAATTGACAATTGTAACGGTCTATTTCTTTAACCACATGAAAGTACGGAAACGAAAAATAAGATCAACCGTTGCGACCCTTCAGCGAAGGGATCGCCTACCTCCGAATTAATCAATGCTACTAAATAATTACCAACTTTTTTACAATCAAATTTACTATGAAAAATCTTACTATTGGGTTCTTTCCTTCATTACCGCAGTTTCCGCACAAACAATCACTGTGCAACAATGGAACTTCGACAAAGACCGTGAACATTGGAACGGAGCCAACTGTCTCAAAGATGTTCGGGTTAAAGACGGAATCTACCGAGCGGTTGCTTCGGGCAATGATCCGTTTTTTACAGCAGACGGTCTCGATTTTGCAACAACCAATTCACCGGCATTGGAATTTCGCTACCGGA
>JAISNF010000431.1 GCA_031276415.1 Planctomycetaceae bacterium | reverse complement strand
CCATTTAATTTCAAAATCCAAGTCCCCCAAAATGCACCTGTCTATTTTCTTAACCACAAAAGCGTCCGCAGAGTATTTTTAAAGAGTGTCCGCAGATTTCGCAGATGGACGCAGATGATTTTAAAACGAGTGTCCGCAGATTACGCAGATTATCGCAGATAAATTTTAAAATATAAAATAACGAAAAGATGAAATAAAAATATGAAATAAAAATAAAGTTAAAAATTTTTGTATATTTTGTTGTTTCGTATTCTCAAAAAAATAATCTGCGCTTATCGGCGTAATCTGCGGACAATTTTTAAAACAATCTGCGACAATCGGCGTAATCTGTGGACAATTTTAAAAATCATCTGCGGACAAATTTCTTTTTTCTGAATTTTCTGTGGTGAAGAAATAAAATCGACTGTTACCTCCAAAATATACCAGATTGATTTTTTTCTGACTTCCGTTATACTGATTCCTGTTTTCCTGGTAACTGCTGTACGAAATTTGTGGTTTGTGATTGCCAATCTTAACTCACAAACCCTTCCCCCAAAATTCTAAACTCCAAACCACAAACCAAGTAACATCCGTTAAAATTAAAAATTAACAAAAATTAACGGTGATGAAAAAACCGAAAAAACTCCGTGTTACATTCCGTAAGAACCGATCCAAACGAACACGAATTGATAACTGGACACAACGTTTTGAAAAACATGATTTTGAAGAAGAATCGGAAATTTCTGCTGAACGGATTGTTGGCGGTAAAAGTGAATTATCACGCCGCCGTACAGTTATTGGCAAGTGGGTTGATTCAAACGAAAAATACGGTTTCAATATTCAGCCGGAAGTTAATAACGAAACGGTTTTATCGGGGCGTGTTTTATGTGTTCATGGAGCGAGCAGTATTGTACAGACGGAAGACGGGCGGATATTTCAATGTGTAACACGCCGGATTTTGAAAACATTATCCACCGAGCAACGGCAACCTATTGTAACAGGCGACTGTGTTCTTATCCGTCCGGCGAAAAATACTGTGGATAGTGTGGGCGGTGTGAATGAGACTGCGAATGAGGTTGTGAACGAGGCAATGATTGAACGTGTCGAACCGCGTCACGGAAGTATCTCACGAGAAAGTAAACACAGAAAGCATGTTATTGTTACAAATGTTGATCAAATACTGATTGTAGCGAGTGCCGACCAACCGGCGTTCAAACCCAATCTGATTGACCGCCTGCTCTTGACGGCGGAACAAACCGGAGTAAAACCAATTATCTGTATCAATAAAATTGATCTTGTTGACAAAGCGGAATTGCAGCCGATTATTGGAGTGTATGCTCAAATGGGTTACAAAATCATTTTACTCAGTGCCGAAACAGGTTTTGGCATGGAACGGCTACGGCAACAACTCATTGATCGGGAAAGTGTTGTTACAGGACAAAGCGGCGTCGGTAAATCGTCGCTGTTGAATATGATTGATCCGGCGTTAAATTTACGGGTTGCCGATCTGGGAAGCACGCAAAAAGGACAACACACAACAACAACAACAGAATTACATCATTTATCATTCGGCGGTTTTGTTGTGGACACGCCCGGATTGCGGCAATTTATGTTATGGAATATTATACCGGAAGAAGTATTCGGGTTGTTTCGGGATTTAAGACCTTATGAAAATCGTTGCCGATTTCCAGATTGTACTCATTCTCACGAAGACGATTGCGCCGTCAAAAACGCAGTCGCCGAAGGAAGATTAGACTTACGCCGTTACGAAAGTTATCTCGCTATCCGTTATAAAAATTGTTGATTGTATCTTTGTTAATTGTACACTTGCTAATTGTACACTTGTTAATTGTACCGAATTTCGTAAACAATCAAAATAACTAATTTGCGTAACCGTCTATTTTTTGTCCTGAATTTTTTCCTGAATCTTATCCTGAATCCGAACTTTGTTTTCGTTGGAATTTCCTTTGAGTTCGGGGGCGTACATTGCTTCGATTACGGCGGGCAACGCACTAAATTCACCTGGCTGTTCAGCACGAAGGCGATATGTTACGGAATGTTTACCGCGAGCCAGACGATAAACAAAGAACACAACCCGCTCGTCACGAAATTCAACATAAGCCCCTAATTCGTTACCATTATAACCGCTCCGAACTTCCACCGGCTCAAAACCTGCAGGTTTCCAGTCTTCAATTAAAAGACTCTCGTAATCATTCTTACTCTCAAGAATTAACTCAACCTCAATCAAATCTCCGCTCAAAACATCACAAATCTGTTCCGTTAATTGCCGTTTATATTTCTCAACTTTTTGTTCAAAAACTTGCCCGCGATTTCCGGCAACCGTTGTTGTTGCGTTTTCGTCACGAACAAGTTTATAGATTTTTCGTTCAATTTTAACTTCCAGACCGGTTTTTTGAATCGGGTCTTCCAACGTAAAATTTTCAAGATAAACCGTTGCGTAAAGCGGATTGGTGCCGCGTTTCCGTAACTCAATTTTATGTGTCCCGTCGAAAAGAGACGAATCTGTAACACTTTCGAGAATCAAGGTCTTATCGGCAGTTAAAATATTTTCCGGCGTAAATTCAACCGATTTTTTTACGTTACCGTCAACCAGCACGTCAACCGTCAAGTTTGGTTTGTCTTCACCGGTTGCCTTCAAAAACTCCGCAAACGCTTCAATACAAATTGCGGTATCACGCGTTGAATTCCAGTATGTCGCATGACGGCGATTATTGAGCAAATATTTGACCAAACGCGGCGCAAGCGGATTTTTGGGATTTGTCCGCATTAAAAGTTTCAGATAATACGCCTGCGTCTCAAATTCGCTGCCGTACCAAGTCCACCAACACCAACCGGAATAATTGTTCAAATTCAAATACGCCGTCTGATTTTCGTCATCCTGAACAAGATATTGTTCGATAATTTTGATATATTTTGAAACATCGTGCGTACCGGGCAACGTACTTTCGGCAATTCCCAGCATCGCCACACCGTATGGCGACAACTTGCCGCAATCGCGTTGCAAATATTTCAGTATTGTTGCCGTTTCCGTATTAATTTCCGTATCAACGCTGCGCTGTTCATAATTTTCCGCAAGAACCATCAATACAAACGCATCAATCTCGTCTGCCCGTAATTTTGTACGTTTTTCTTTCTTCTCGTCATCGGAAAGCAAGGCGTTGTTGAGCAGTTCGATTTGTTCGTTTT
Source organism: Planctomycetaceae bacterium (assembly GCA_031276415.1). GTDB lineage: Bacteria > Planctomycetota > Planctomycetia > Pirellulales > Thermoguttaceae > WRKP01. The sequence goes on along the minus strand of JAISNF010000431.1, from coordinate 1,112 downwards.
GGTAACGGCGTAACCAGTCTTGTCCGCGTTTCAAAACATCGCTGTCAACCGCAACATCGTTTTGTTGCGCTAATTGCAAACCGTGAACAACAAGAGCCGTCAGATGAGCGGAACTATGTTCGCCGTAACCGCTGAACCAACCCCAACCGCCGTCTGTGTTTTGCATGTTTTTTAATTTTGTAACGCCGTCGCGAACCATTTCCGTAACTTGTTCTTTATCATAGACCGGACTCATTTTTCTCGCTATCGCCCAATCTTTTCCGCCTTCAACCGGCAACTGCCGACCATCCGCCAGCAATTTATGAACAATTACCGTCGGCAAAAAACGGTTAAGCGTTTGTTCCGTGCAACCGTAAGGATAATCGACAAGATACGGCAACGCATCAATCATTGACACGGCAAGCGTCGGCGAAAAACGTACCGTTAATTTCGTCTTTTCCGGCTGACGCTCAGCCGGAATATTGACAATAATTGTTGCGGAATCTTTTTCAGGGGCAATGTAAGCGGAATACGAATCTTGTTTCAACATTCCGTGAACGTAAATCGGTAACGTTTTTTCCATTGCGTCGGATTCTTCATCGGTCAACGCCTTCATCCGAATCACGGTATTGCCGGCGGTTTTCGCTTCAACGAGCCAATCAATTCGTGTTTCGTTATTCGGAGCAACATTGATTTTTGCAGAGTTTGACGTTTTTGTACTCAAATGGTCGTCGATTTCCAGAACGACTTGCACTTCTTTTTCCGTTTTCAGATAATTATGTACGTTTGCGGTAAGCAGAATTTTGTCTTTTTCGATCAAAAATCGCGGCGTTTGCATACGAAGAATAAGGTCTTTACGCGTAATGACTTCCGAATTACCGTAACCCACGCGAGTTCCAAGAGCCATTGTCCAGACATTGATTTTCCATGTGGTCAATGATTCCGGCATATCAAGTTCAATTTGCGCAACGCCTTTTTCGTTTGTTTCCAATGTCCCGATCCAAAAAGCCGTGTCCGCAAAATTTTTACGAATCACCGGTTCAACTTTATTTTCTGTAATAGATTCTTCAGACACCTCTGATGATGGGATTACTGCTTTAAATGAGGACATACTCTCTGGAATGGCTGAACTT
>JAISNF010000303.1 GCA_031276415.1 Planctomycetaceae bacterium | reverse complement strand
GGAATAACGAGAAGCCGGTGTATTGATAACCTTTTAAATATTATTCCTCTTTCACCTCAACAACAGGTTCATGGTTATTGGGCGGTTTCTTGCATTTGGTCGGTTTTTTTAAATTCTCTTATTCTACCGTTTCTTGTTATTGGACAAATTGTTGGAGTGATTTCTTATGTTCAATTACTCATTCCATTGGGAGCGTTTTTACTCAGCCAAATCATCACATTAGTTGGTTTCTCATTCATTGCCCGAATGAAACATTACTGGGAAAGTTTTTTGCTCGGTGCTACAATCTTCTATGTTTTTCCGGCATGTATAATAGTTCCATGGTTTGGAGTTTTAAGGTATTTTCAAAAAATTCATGGGCAATTTCCTGATTGGAATGACGGGTTTGGTTTTGTTTCACTTTTTATTTTGTTGCCGGTAGTATTGTTGTTACTTGGTTTTATTGCGTATCGTCTTTCCGTTTACGGGTTCAAAACCTGGCAAAAACCGCTTTGGCAATCAATACTCTTAAATCTCCTTGTTTACACGTTGTTCAATATAGTGATAGCGTTTCTTTGGCTTGGTTTTTCCGTGATTTAGTTTGTTTACGAATGGAATGTCTGTTTTCAAACAGGTCTTGCAACAAACAAATCCTTGTGTTAATATTCAACATAACTAAACTAATATTCAGCATGCTTTGTTCTAAAAGATTATCAAAACAAACACTTATTACTGTTTACTGTTAGGAATTTTTATGAAAATTTTACTTATTCTTGGTCATCCCAAACCGGATAGTTTTAACCATGTTCTTGCGGAAACTACCGCACAAACATTACGGGAATTGGGACATGATGTTTTGTTTCACGATTTGTACAAGGAAGGATTTGATCCGGTGTTGCCGCTTGGCGAGGAAAAATTGGAGGAATCGGAATTGCCGGACTTTTTACGGCAATATCTCACCGAACTCCGTGAATCTCAAGGACTTATTTTTGTCCATCCGAATTGGTGGGGAGGTCCGCCGGCGATTTTACGCGGCTGGATTGATCGGGTGTTCCGGCAAAATTCCGTGTACAATTTTACTCCCAACGGTGCGATTTCGTACATTGGCGACAAAATCGTTCAGGTTTTTTCAACTTCCAACACACCGCGCGATATTGAAGTGAATGTGTATGGCAATCCAGTTGAAACGTTTTGGAAAGTAATTGTATTCGGATTACTCGGTTCCCAATCATTTGAACGCCGTAATTTCGAACCGGTTATCCTGAGTACACCGGACGAACGCCGCCTCTGGCTTGATGAAGTTAAAACAACAATCCGCCGCCGATTTATACTTTCCTAGAAAACAACCGTAAAAAACAGCCGCAGAAAACAACCGGAGTAATTTTATGTCGGAGCAACTTCTTATTGTCAACAAAGATATTCAAATTCCTGCGGATGCGATACGTTTTTTTTATGTCCGAAGTTCCGGACCTGGCGGGCAAAATGTCAACAAGGTGTCAAGTAAAGCGGTTTTACGATGGAATCCTGAAACGAGTTTGCCGGAATCAGTTGTGTTGCGGTTTCAAAAACTTTTTCCACGATGTTGGACAAACGACGGGGAAATTGTTCTTACGAGCCAACGAACCCGGAATGCTTTGAAAAACAAAACGGATTGTCTTGAAAAACTCTGTAAAATGCTTCAGCAAGCGGCAAAAGAACCTAAATTCCGTATTCCGACCCGTCCCACAAAACGTTCTATTCAAAAACGCTTGCAAAACAAAATAATCAATTCTCAGAAAAAACAAGAACGAAAAAAAATCAGTTATGAATAATAAACTCTTGGGAACTTCTAATAACCGCTTTTTTATTTAAGCACAGATTATTTAACCACAGAAAACACAGAATTCACAAAGAAGAAGTTTTTAATTTTATTTCTAATTGGAAATAATAAATAGTAAATTAAAAATAAAATTGTCCGCAGATTACGCAGATAAACACAGATACGCAAGCGAATATCTTAATTTATTTGCGAAAATCTGCGTCATCTGCGGACAATTCTTTTTTTCTGTGGTTAATAATGTGTGGTTAATAAAAATAAATTTTTGGTTTTGATATTACAATATTCCGATTCGGATATTTCTGAACATAATATCTGTTCCGGCGTCATGTCCTTGAAATTGAATAGTTCCCGGTTCGGTTCGGCGTCCTTTTCTTGGGTTTGGATCGGGATCGCGATCATCAACCCAATCAGCCGTCTGAATTCCGTTCACCCACGTTGAAATTTGTGCGCCCCGCGCAAAAATCGTTAAATAATTCCATTGTCCATCTTTGGGAGCAACATTGCGACCAACTTGACGCCGAAAAATTCCTCCCGTATCGGTTCCGATAAATTTTTTGTAATCTGACGCCGGCGGATTGTTAAAAATCTGGCATTCGTAACCGTTCATTAATTCTTCTGGCACGCAACGAAAAAAAACGCCGGAATTAACAGGTTTATCGGTTTTATATTCCAGTTGGAGAATGAAGTCGCCGTATTGTTCTTTTGTTTCAATCGAACCGGAACCGCCGGTCAAACGAATGACGCCATTATCGACTTTGGCTTCGATTTTGGTATTGACTTTGGCGTTTGCTTGGGTTCTAAGTATCCAACCGTCTAATGTTTTACCGTCGAAAATCGGTTTCATTCCTTGAAATTGGATTTTAATATTGCGAAATTCTCCAGAATCCAGAGTGATGTCCGGTATTCCTGCGCGGTCGGACTGACTTGTTTTCATACTAAGCGTGAACGGACTCCAATTTCCCTGAGAATTAACGGGACGCCGTTCACCGGTCAAAATACTGTTGCTGAATCGGCTTGTAAAACGAATCACATTGTTCTGATTCGGATCACTAACCAAAACGCCATTTTGTACCGTATATTTTCCTTCAATTGACCGCCAACCGTAAAGCGAAACACCGTCGAAAAGACGAATCCAACCTTCTTGCAATTCTGTTTCGGTGAGCGGATCAAAACCGACCAGAACCGGCGGTTTAACACCGGAATTTGTTTCCGCTCCGAATAATGAAAACGGCAAAACCGCAATTATTAACAAGATAAATGTTGCTGAAAATAGTTGTAAAATTTGCATCGGTAAACAATGGTTAAATTTTTAACGTGTCAATAAAATAATTTGCGTCAATAAACGAATCGAAATAATCGTGAACAAATTCCTAAATCTTGCAAAATCGCAACAAGACGACCATCCGAAGCGTTATTAAAAACAGGCATGGTAACAGATCGCAATGTTTCCGTCAATATCCGCCAACATCAGGATTCAAAAAAATTATCTGCGTCTATCTGCGATCATCTGCGGACGAATTTTCTTTTCTCTGTGGTTAATAAAAATA
>JAISNF010000297.1 GCA_031276415.1 Planctomycetaceae bacterium | reverse complement strand
AAACATAATTATCGCAGTGAACAATATATTCCTGCCTGAAAGCGTGCCGATGACAAAACGCACAGGAATTTTCACAGCCGAGTGTGGTATAAATCATTGTTGCGTATGCATTGTGTTTATAAAACGGAATTTGCTCTTGTAAAAGTTTTCTATTGATAAACGGTAACTCATCAAAAGAGCAAACCGGTTCGCACGCAAAGTGTAGCAAAATACCGTTAATGTAATCCTGTTTAATCGTGTGACTAGCAAACGGAATGTTTTTGCCTGTAATACTGCAATAATCGCCGTAAGCGATGATTTTACATTGCGGAAATTGAGTGGAAAGCAATTTTATAATTTCGTGTCCGTGTATGTAATTTTCAGAACGCCGCAAAGAACAAGTGTCAAACTCAATAATTGCGATGTCTATTTTTTTATTTGCAATTTCGTTTAGAAAAGATTCTTCTGAAAAGTCTTCAACGGAATAATCGTGCAGAATAACGCAATGTCCAACATTGTGTAGAATTGTTGCAATATGCGCCCAATTGTAAGAAAAACCGAAGCGAAAATCTTTTTGTTCGTTGGAACGAGGATAGAGAAGTAGAATATTGTTAATTGTTGTCATATATCCACTCTCCATAGACACTACGAACATATTTCCCTTGTACCCGTCCGTTTCTATAATAACAATCCTTCGCACCATCATCGCCAAGAGAGGATTCTTCTAATTCAACATTGTCTCCTATCTGAAAAGAAACAAGAGGATTATCGAAAAATGCTTTTTCCCCAATGCGTCGAACATTTTGCGGTATAAAAAGATTTTCAATCTCATTATCGTAAAATGCCATTTTATCAATTTCCGCCACACTTTGCGGAATATCAATGTGAGTAAGACGATTACCCGATAGGATATCGGGATATATCTTTTTAATCCTGCTTGAGAGTTTAACTTTCGTCAATTCGTTTCCCGAAAAAGCCCAATCTCCAATACTGACCGTGTCAATCGGAATTTGGAAATCAGTAATTCCCCTTTGCGCAAATTCCATTTGTTGAACAGTGCTATATCATATTGATTTACGTTTCTATTAACTTTTCGGCTTCAGACATAGCGAGCAATCCCCACGACGCGCCGTCTTCAATTTCGTGAAAACGCCAAATTCCATTCGTGAGTTGTGTATCACACATATAACGATATGATGCTAAAATGTTTGTGTAATATTTTTCATTAGGATATGCAAGCAAACCAAGTGTTGAAACTGCGGTACAGAAAATATCCGTTTCAACCGGATGATCTTTCCAAGGAGCAAAACCTCCATTGGATTTCTGCTGACTTGCAAGCCAATCCTGCGTTTCCGCTATCAATTTTTCGTTTCGCGGGATATACTTATTTTTTGCAAATGCCATTAACGTGTATGCGGCTTTATAAGTCAAACCGTTTCTTTCGCTTAACCAGGTTTGCTCTAACCATTGCAAATGTTTCGGTTCGTTTTGCGATAATTCCGGCAACATCCACAAAGCAAAACCTGTAGAAGGAATACGGTGCATATCCCGTTTTGATCGTCCCCAACCGCCGTTTTCATTGGAAAGATTTTGTAGCCATTCTAACCCCATTTGGATATTGTTTTTGTATTCGGGATAGAATTGTAAAAAGCGGACACCCGCAACCGTATCACTTGTTCCGATAAATCCGCCGTCTTTACGCTGAGCGTTTGCGACACTTTCAACAATTTCTCTATCAATGCAACTCGGCGAAACACCGGACATCAGTAAAAACACTGCTGCTTTGACTATACGGGCGTTTTCTATCCCTTTGCGGAACATTGCCCACACCATATTGAGAAGTGAAACAGTTGAACGATTGGTGTAAAGCGACATTTATTTTTTATTCCATTTAATTACCCTCGGCGACTCGGGATTATCTGGAGTATAACCGAATTTTGTTAACAGCGATTTCATCGGAACATTATGAGCGTCTGTTTTTGCAAACATCTCCGAAAACTTGCGATGTAGATATTGCAGCATTTGCGTTGCAATTCCCTTTCCGCGGCAATCAGGGTGGACTACGAAATCCCATAAATCGCCTTTGTTATCGTTTTTTCTGTCGCCAAAACACCGCATATAACCGACAATCTTTCCGTTAAGCGTTGTAACAAAAACGGAATTGCCCGTTATAATATGTTTTTCCCAATGTTCCCGATATTTTAACTTTGTAGAAAGAGCGAGATACTTTTTATCCTGCTTACTTAATTCATTAAAGAATATATCAAACAGTAACGGAATATCATTTCCATTTGTCCGCCGAATGATGATACGTTCTTCTTTTTCCAAGTTAAATAATCTGTAGGCATTCCCACAAGCAACTTTCTGTAAATCCGATTCAGATAACGGTATTTTTTTTAACCACGCAATGTGATTTGCATATTCTAAGTCTTTCTGATACGGGTAATCAGAACCAAAAAGAATTCTTTCACTACCGAGAATATTACAAAGTTGTTTAACGATTTCACCGTTGCCTGTCAATGGATATTCCATTGTTGATGTTTCAAAATATACTCTGTCGTATTTTTTCAATACAGTTGCATTTTCGATAACATGTTGCGTTGTGTTTGGTCTTCCTCTTCCACAATGCGCCAAAATCAAAAACAGATTCGGCACTACGGATAAAATCTCTTTTACCTGCTGCACTTTCAATTTCGGGTTATCCTTATCGAAATTAGCGTGCAACAACAACGGAACATTCCGATCCTCTAGCAATTTCAGAGCAGTATGAATGTCCTTGATTTTCAAGTCCTCATAAACAAGATGAAGCTTCGCCCCCTTGAATCCCTGCTCTAAATTGTTTTTCAAGTTTTCATCAATTCGGCAAAACGGAATCAATTTATCTGGGTGTTTCCGATACGCATCTAAAATGTATTCGTTAGAACGCACAACATTAAACTCCCGATGCGTAATCGGAAACACTATTGCTCTTTCAACGCCCACTGCATCCATTGTCTTGACGAACACAGACTCTCCATTGTATAAATCAAACGGTAAATTATTCCCATCCGTTTCGCAATGAGAGTGAACTCCTAAATGAACGTGTGAGTCGATTATTTGCATACATTTAACGTAACCAACCACAAAAATGGACGGTTTTTAATATTAGTATTTGTAAAAAGCGGAAGTTAACCTTTGCAGTTACAATGGAAGCACTGATAAGCTTGCTCACCATTGCTAACTTCTTCCCACTGGTCTTGGGTGAAAGTCATCGTACTACGTTCCGTAATTTCCGGTGTAGCGTAGGTCTTTTTCAGAACCTGAACATTTTCGTTTTCCATAGCATTTCTCCTTCTTATAAGGTTAGGATTGTTGATTAACGGCACGAACAATTCGAGCAGCCGAAACAGTTTTTTTCAGCGCAGAATTCCTCGAAGGATTCCCGCGTGAAAGTCATTTCCGTTTCCTCTGTAATAAAGGGAACTTCATAGACCTTCTTGACAACGTCAAGCGTTTCTACAACATTTAATTCTTTCGTTTTCATTGCATTTTCTCCGATAATGGTTAAACTTGTCGAACCTATTCCGACAATAGAATAAGTTCTTTTTCCAATGCAACTGGCAGCCATTTTTTGCAGTCCGCCGTCATTGTTTCTTTCGACACATCATAAAGTTGTGTCATTGTTTCGATTAGTGTTTCAACGGACAGCCCCGATGACAACTGTTCCAACATATCGTAGGATACTTCGTTGAGCTTATACTCGCTTCCCGACTCTGTATTAAGTGCGACTTGTGTTTTACCGATGTTTTTAATTATCACATCGGGATTACGTTTGTATTTTTTCGTCAAATCCAGCATTGAATA
>JAISNF010000295.1 GCA_031276415.1 Planctomycetaceae bacterium | reverse complement strand
CTTTTTATTTAAGCACAGATTATTTAACCACAGAGAACACAGAGTTCACAGAGAGGAAATATTACGGAATTTCAACTAAACCGAGACACTACTGAATAAATACAAATTTTTCTTCTCTGTCTTCTCTGTGGTTAATAAAAATAAATTGTGGTTTTTAAGAAGTTCCCTTATGATAACTTGTTAAACGAATCTCCGTGAACGGGTACATTTGTGCTTTTTAGGAGTTCCCTTTTATTAATCACAGAGGAGGTTTTAGAAAATTTTGATTATTTTTTGACTTTGAAACGTTTTTTTTCATAACTCTTTTATTTACAAAGAAATACAATTTTTTAATTCGTGTTGACATATTTGTCAGGATAGTTATAATTAGCGGCGTTGGCAATTTCGGAAGAATCGGAAAAACCGGCAGGTTTGGTTGTTTTTGCCGAATACGTTGTCCATTTCAATTTGGGAACTTATAACAAATCAGACGTTTGAGCGAGTTTCCATGAAACACACAAGCCACAACATTTTAAGCGTTTTGGTAAAGTAAGTAAAATTTTTTCAAAAAAGGAATGTCTAAATTTTATGTCAATTAAAACAGTTTTCACAACAGGCGAAGCCGCCAAGATTTGTAAAGTCAGCCAGCAAACAATTATTCGATGTTTTGATTCCGGTCAACTCAAAGGTTTTCGTGTTCCCGGAAGCCGATTTCGCCGAATCCCGCGTGATCAACTTTTTGCATTTATGCGCGACAACGGTATTCCGACCGATGCCTTAGAAAGCGGTAAACGAAAAATTTTGGTTGTTGACGATGATCGGGAACTTGTCGAATTGATTTGTGATGTGTTGGAACGCGATGGACGTTTTGAAACAAAATCAGTCAATAACGGTTTTGACGCCGGAATGATGGTTAAAGAATATCGTCCTGATCTGATTATTTTAGATGTCATGCTTCCAGATATTAACGGTAGGGAAGTATGTGTTCGTGTTCGAAGCGATGATTCTTTGGAAGAAGTAAAAATCATCTGCATCAGCGGTATGGTCGAGGATGAAAAAATTCTCGAACTCAGAATGTCCGGAGCAGACGACTTCCTGCAAAAACCCTTCGAAACGGAAAAACTTATTGAAAGAATCTGTAATCTGCTCGAAGTTGAATCTTTTATTTAATGTTTAATGCGTGAATAAGTAAGAACCGTAATCATGACTGTAATTATGAATTATCGAAAGTATTTTTCGTAAAGTATTTTTCGTAAATGTTTAATGTAACTGTCTGTTTTTTAACTACAAAAAATAGACAGTTACAATTTAATCTGTTGTTCTTACATTCTCTTGCCGACCGAAAATGAAATTTGGTTGAAACATATAAAACATAATGGTTGAAACAAAATCCAAACGATGCAATGTTCTGATTCAGAAAGCAAACCGGTTATTCTCACCGCAGGAAGTATGTGGCAATCGCCGTTGTGGTTGGAAGTAAGTACGAATGTTTTTTCGGGCGAAGAACGAAATGCCGGCGTCAATACGGTTAAAGAAACGGTTCGGCGGTTATTTCGGCAACGGAAACAAGCCGATATTATTTGTACAAGCGGCGGCGGAGTTAATTTTTGGTACGCTTTTTATAATCGTTTTTGTTCTTTACCCAAAAATCGTGTACCGCAAATTGCCGGTGAAAATTTTCTGCCGGAACCCAATCCCAAAAGTCTTTTGTGGCAATTCAAACGGTTATTGCGGCGTCTTGTTTTTTCAACGACTGACGCATTCATTGTTTATACGGAACCGGAACGAAAACTTTGGGCAGAATATCTGAATCTTCCGATTGAACGATTTCACACGCTTCTCTTTCACACCAATATTCTGGAACCGCATTGGACGCCTGTTGGGAATTACGGATTTGCTGCCGGACGTTCGGAGCGAGATTACCGCACTTTTTTTGAAGCCGTACAAAATTTGGATTCGCGGTTTGTTGTTGTTGCGGATTCGAAAAGTGTTGAAGGTTTAACGGTTCCTGATAATGTCGAATTATACTGTAACATATCGTATCAGCAATATCTTAATCTGCTCGAAAAATCCGCATTTACGGTTGTTCCGCTTCAAATCCGGCAACGATCAACAGGACAAGTTGTCGTATTGGAGGGATATGGTTTGGGAAAACCGGCGATTGTAACACGTTGTCTTGGGATTGACGGTTATCTTCGTGAAAACGAAACCGGTTTTTTTTGCGAACCTTACAATCCGGCAAGTCTCAGAGAAAAAATCGAAATTTATCTTCATTCTCCCGCTCTGATTGAACAACATGGTCGTGCGGCTTTGGATTGGACTTTACAAGAATTTACATTCGATGCCTTCGTCAAAAAAGAACTAAATATTATCAATCATGTTTGGAAACATCCTTTGAATAACGTTCAAAAACGAACATTTCAGAAATAAATTTTTGTTTTTATTGGCAGTGAATTGTTTCATGTTGTAAAGTAGGTTATAATGCTTGGCTGTTCTTTTGATTTCCATTTTGCCCTGAACATTGCCTTGAACGACTGTTTAGGGATTGATACCCCTTTTTGTTAGGAGACCAAATATGAGCGAAAAAAACATTCCGGTAAAGGAACTTGAAAATCTTCCGGTTGGTGACGATTATGATCCGGCATTGGAAAATATCCGCAAGAAATTTTCCATCAAGCAATTTTTACGCGATACAACAAGTACGGTATTTAGTCTAAGTATTGTGTTTAGTCTGGCAATTCATGGTGTTGTGTTGCTTGCTCTTGCCATTTGTTATCTTCCGACAATAGTTGATTTTCGTCCTGATTTGACGGCAAACCTTGAAGATTTAGGCGAAATTGAAGATGTTGATATTTTCGAAGAAGAACCGGTTGAAATCAATCTTGATGAAACCAACGATGTTACGGAAATCGAGACAACTGTTGAGACGATGACAACGGAAATGAATGTTCCCGAAACACAACCGGAAATTGCAACAGCCGATCTTGGCAATCTCATGGCTCCCGATACGTTAATCTCCAAAATGAACAACACCGGCGATCTTGGCGGTCGGAAAAACAGAGGCACGGCTGTTGCCGGCGGTGGTGGTTCCGAAGCCAGTGAAAAAGCGGTTGCCGGCGGTCTTCAGTGGATTGCCGAACACCAACTTCCAAACGGTGCCTGGTCTTATACCCAATTGAGAAATCCAAATTGTCGCGGAAAATGCAAAGATTCTCCTATGGATACGGCAAACAAATCCTACATTTCCGCAACCGCAATGGCGTTGTTGCCCATGTTGGGTTGTGGAATTACTCACAAAGACGGTAAATATAAAAAAGAAGTCAAAGCCGGTCTTGATTATATTGCCAGCAATTATCAGGTGAAACCGGAAGGAATTATTCTTGCCGAAAAAGGTTCTACGCCGCTGATGTATCATCAAGGTTTGACCACGATTGTTGTTTGCGAAGCCGCTGCAATGACTCGTGACAAAAATCTTGAAAAAATTGCACAAGGAGCAATCAATTATATTGTTTGGGCGCAAGACCCGATTGGCGGAGGTTGGCGGTATTCACCCAAGCAACCGGGTGATACATCGGGAATGGGTTGGAATTTTATGGCGTTAAAAAGTGCTCAGATGGCGTATCTCAATGTTCCCCCAAGAACAATTCAGGAAGCGAAACGTTTTCTTGATGCTGTTGGCACTGAAGGCGGAGCCAACTATGGTTACGAAAGTGCTAAAGACGGAGCAACACTTAGTTTGACGCCTATCGGGTTGCTTGGTCAAATGTACATGGGTTGGAAACCCGATAATCCGGCTTTAATTAAAGGAACCGATTATGTTTCAAATGCGGGACCGCAACTGAATAATATCTATTACTGTTATTACGCCACACAAGTAATGCATCATGTCGGCGGTGAAAAATGGGATAGATGGAACAAACGACTCCGCGATGAACTTGTTAAACGTCAGGCTACGGAAGGTCACGAAAAAGGGAGTTGGTCAACTGAAATTGGTGGAAATTTGGTAGGTGGTTCCGGCGGGCGTCTTACGTGTACCGCATTCGCAACAATGATTTTGGAAGTTTATTATCGGCATCTCCCACTTTACCGCAAAACAACAACTGTTGATGCATTTCCGTTAGATTAACTGTTCAAATTAATTAGTTTTTTATTTAGAATTGTTTTTTATTTAGAAAGGGTTTACGATGAAACATTTTCTGTATTGTTTGTTTGCTGTTTTGTTCTTTGTATTGGTTTCTGCTGCGAATATTTTCGCTCAGATTGGTGAATTCGGCGATTTGCGGTTTCAAATCGTTCAGCCGGACGGAACGGCACTCAAACCGGTTGAACAATTAGAATACCGTTACAAAGACAAACCTGTCATAGTTCATGTAACGAAAGAATCCGCACAAACTGTTTTTGAAATTTCATCTCCGTTTTTTGAAACCGGTGAATTGAAGATTGGAATTGAAACACCCGGTCAGAAAAAATTGGTGCCGGTTACTGTTCAGGAAACCAATGCGGTATTCAAATTGCCGCGTTCACAAACAACAGTTGATTGGAAAGGTTCCTCCGCAACATTCACTGTTCCCAAACCGCGAAAAGAACTTGCGATTACTTTGGCAGAATACGGAGCCGTCGATAAATGGAAAGATGTTACATTTATTGTGAACCGTCAATTGTCCGGCGGAGCGTTGAATTTTCAGGGAACGAATATACTTTTCGGCGGTGATCCGGCTCCGGGGGTTGTCAAAAGTCTTGTTATCAATTACACAATGGACGACAATGAAGAAATCGTAACTTTCGGCGAAAACGCATGGGTTCGGTTTCAATATGACCCCAAAGACTATTTTTATCTCTTAACTCCCAAAGGTTCAACAACCTTCAAATTCATTGTTCGGATTGAGTAACAAAATCAAAACAAAAGATACAATGAAAGATACTACAAAAGCCGACTTCTAATAACCGGTTTTTTATTTAACCGCAGAGAATCGTTAGAGACGCAATACCTTGCGTCTCTAAAATTTTCATTATTTTACATTTTCAAAATAATCTGCGATTATCAGCGTAATCTGCGGACAATTTTTTTCTGTGAATTTTGCGGTTAGAAAATGGACGTTTACAATGTGAAGTGTGATTATTGCGACATGTTTTGTGTTCGACCATGAACATAAACATCTTGTTCGACAATTTGAATTTCCGGTGATTCTAATTTCCATGCCTGTTCCATTTTGATTAAACCGGTTCCTCCAATAGCGGGATAAGCGGATTCGCCGCCGATCAATTTTGGTGCAATAAAAACGTGAACTTCGTCGATGAGTTGCATATCAAATAACGTTCCAAATAATTGTTTTCCGCCTTCGACCAAAAGGTTGGTGATTTTCCGTTGGGCGAGATATTCCATTAAGATTTTGGTTCTTTCCTGATAATCAGGTTTGTTTTTTTCCGATGGAATTGAAAAAATCTCACAACCGGCGTTTTGTAACATTTTGATTTGTTTTTCGGGAGCATTCGGATTGACAACCAGCAGAACCGGAACTTGGCGTGCTGTTTGAACCAACCGGTATTCTGTAGTCATTGCGGCGTTTGAATCGAGAACAATCCGAATAGGAGTTCGCGGCGCAACCGTATCAAACCGAACTGTTAAATCGGGGTTATCACGCAATGCCGTTTGCGAACCGATCATGATAGCATCCATGCGACTGCGAAGACAATGAACAATCTTGCGTGAAGTTTGATTGGAAATCCATTGACTATTTCCGGTTTGCGAGGCGGAGCGACCATCTAAAGTCATTGCCCATTTTGCAACAATCCAGGGACGTTGTTTTTCCAATAACGTTAAATAAGGGGCATTCAATGATCGGGCTTCTTTTTCGAGCACATGTTCAGTAATTTCGATTCCGGTATTGTGTAGAATTTTGAGTCCTTTACCATTGACAACCGGATTGGGATCGCGCATAGCGACGACGATTCGTTTAATTCCGGACGCTTGAAGGGCGGACGTACAGGGTGGGGTTTTGCCGTAATGTGAACAAGGTTCTAAGGTTACGTAACAAGTTGCTCCAGCGGCGGCATTTTCTCCGTAACGGCAACACGTATCATGCAGTGCTTCGATTTCCGCATGAGCCTTACCGAATTGGGTATGAAAACCTTCGCCGATTATTTTTCCATTTTTAGCGAGAACGCAGCCAACCATGGGATTGGGTTCAACGAATCCTTGTCCGCGTTTAGCGAGTTCCAACGCCCGATTCATGAATTGTTCATCGTTGTCCATAAAATTATTCTGTGAATATTCCTAATATTATAATATTCCTATTTGAAAATCCCGTTTATAATTCACAATAATTTTGAACCGGTCATTTTTTTAATTTGTTTACGGTTAAAAATCAAGAGGCAACCGACCTTTTTCCGCAAAAAGTTAATTAAAACCTAACGGTTGTGTACTTGTCGAGTGAATCTGATTAATATTTGGCAATTTGTGTTGTCAAATATTTTGTTTCTGATTTCCGGTCATAAATGAATTAAATTATTGATTATTTTGCAAGAATTTTGCTGGATAATGACGAAATTCTTTGGCAAAGGACGGATTTTTGAAAAATCTTTTGGTGCGAAGTAATATTCCCGTTGACACAAACGGAAATTCGGATATACTTTGCAACTGATTCGACCACAATGCGTTATTTCTTGCCGTTTTGTAATTTCGGCAAACGTGTTGGCGGTTATTTCAAAACCTTTGTAAAAACTAAGGAGTTTAACAATGGAAAATTTAGTTAGATGTTTGGTTGTGTTTTTGGGAATTTTTACGGAAAAATTCCAGCAAATGTTAAACATGGTAGTCTGGGTAAAACAGGGGGGGGGGGGCTATCTGGAATAGAAAAAGTAGAGCAAACCGTAAAGATTGTTTTCGCTCTAAACTCTTTTCCCAAAACCTCTTAACTCGTTTCCGCTCTTCACCTTTCGGCTTCACGTTAGTCGAACTTCTTGTGGTGATTGCGATTATCGGCGTCTTAATCGCTCTGCTGTTGCCTGCAGTTCAGGCGGCTCGCGAGGCTGCAAGACGAATGATGTGTACCAACAATCTTAAACAAATGGGAATTGCGCTACACAACTTTCACGACACCAAAGGAAAATTACCGAACGGTTCCTACAATCAGTGTATTAAAATGGAACGCCTCGGTTATGATTATTCTCCTGCTTGGACTTGGAGCGATGCTGATGGAGGAATGTGGGCTGCTGTCGCTTGCCAAGTTGTGATTTTACCTTAGTTGGAAAGTCAGTCCATTTATGATCAAATGGCTCAGGATACAACCCTTCACAACAAACCCTTTCATAACTTTATGGATCTCTATGAGAATGGATTGTTGAAGCCCAATTCGTATAGTTGTCCCTCTGATGCTGGTGCTGATACAATCGTAAAACCTGGTAGTAATTATTATCGTGCCGGAAGTTACCGTACCAATTGGGGTGATCGCCCGACAACACGGAGTTGGGCTAGATCGCGGGGACTTTTCGGAATTGGAGAAAATGAAGACAATTTTGGTCTGGAAGGAGTAACGGATGGTACTTCCAATACGCTTGCCTTTTCAGAAGCGGTTGTAGGAACCGATAACAATAAAAATAAAGTTCTCGGCGGTATTGCTCTTGTTGATATGGCAGTTGTCACTAATTTTGCGGAAATTCCATTTGCTGATCTCAATGCACGTGGTCCCAACAATACTATTCTTAATCCTTATACTGGTGATCAAGAAAATCGTTCTGGGGCTCGTTGGGCTTATTCACAAATGATTTTTTCCGGATTCCATACGATTTCACCGCCCAATTCACCAACATGTGCTGATTCCAGTTCTACTCCAGATATGCTCTGTGCCGTTTCTGCGAGCAGTTATCATCCGGGAGGAGCCAATGCCGTTATGACGGACGGGTCTGTTCGTTTCTTTTCTGAAACGATTGATTGCGGACCAACTCCTTCAACCGTAACATCATTTGCCGGTTACACTGATTCGGCATCGCCACGCGGTGTTTGGGGAGCGTTGGGAACTCGCGCCGGCGGCGAAAGTAAGTCGCCCTGAAATTAAATTTATTGATGAAACATTTTCATCATTATCGGAAGGTGAAAGGGTAAATCAATGAAATTTCACATTTTTGTACCCTTTCATCGTTTTTTCTATTAACCTATAACCTATCAATACACATTTTTAATTCAATTTTTAATTCAATAAAACCAATAAAAATTTATGAAACATTCACAAAAAAATTATATTTTTCTTGTTATTTTTATAACAGGAATATTATTGGGTTGCCATGCGGATAAAACTAATCCCGAATTTCGAAACGTAACAGGAACCGTTGTTTTTAATGGTTCACCAGTGGAAGGGGCGAGGCTTACTTTCTTTCCATTGGATGATTCGGGAATTTCGGCAACAGGTTTTACCGATGCGCAAGGAAAATATTCTTTGACCGCAACCAATTCTTTAGTCGGAGGAACAGGAACCAAACCCGGTCAATATCGGGTAATTATTAAAAAAACAGAAATTCTTGTTGATAAAAACCGCGAAGATTTGGAGGC
>JAISNF010000287.1 GCA_031276415.1 Planctomycetaceae bacterium | reverse complement strand
CATAATCCGTTGCGGCGTTTCGGCGAAACGTTGCCTACCTTATGATTACAAACTCAAAAGGTAGCCAATGTTTCGCCGTAAACATTGGTCGGCGTACTCGCCGACAGTTGACCCTGTTGCAGTTCCAGATCAACCGTTGCGACCTTTCGGCGAAAGGTCGCCTACCTGATAATTACAAACTCAAAAGGTAGCCAATGTTTCGCCGTAAACATTGGTCGGCGTACTCGCCGACAGTTGACCCTTGTTTTCGGACGGAAACGGAACAACAACAACAGCAACAACATCAACCGTTGCGGCGGTGGGCGAAAATCCTTCGGCGAAATGTTGAGTAAATTAGACCCCGCAAGGGGGCACATATTTATAGAACAAACGGAAATTCCTATTTATATTTGACCCCTTATGGGGGCAGATTTAATGGCGAGTTTCGCAATGCGGAATCACAAATGTTTTGGCAATAATTCTGCAATTCCGCTTGCGAAACTATTCACTATCAACATTCCGGCGGTTAAAACCCCGGCTATATTGGAAATGCCCCGTTGGAGCATTCCTAAGGTAGCGATGGGTTTTAACACATCGGACAAATGTTTGGACAAAATCAACAGATTTTAACAGGATTAATAGAATTGACGGGATTGGCAAATAGGTACTTTTTAAAACTACAGAGAACACGGAGTTTACAGAGAGGAAAAATTTAATTTTAAAGAGTTATTTTAAATCAAAAGGTAATTATAATAATATTAAATAACGTTTCGATTCCAATTAAAAATTTCCTCTGTGTTCTCTGTGTTCTCCGTGGTTAATAAAAATATATTTTTGGTTTTTAGATGTTACCTATTTTGAATTTAAAAATAATCTGCGTCTATCTGCGAAATCTGCGGACAATTTTCTTTTCTCTGTGATTAAATAAAAAACCGGTTATTAGAAATTAACCGGTTGTTAATTCATTCGGTTTACCATGAACAGGAACATCGTTACGGAATGGTTGCATAAAATATTCCTTGTAACTTAAATTGTTAAAACTTTTTAGAACAAAATTTTTTCTGCTCAATCGTAACACCACTTCAAAGAGGGAAAACCTGTTCATAACTCGACGGGCAAAATCGTTTTACCCTGTATTTTACAGAGTTTTAAGAATGAATCACAAAAAAAATTATTTTATACTGGAACAAAGAAAATGAAGTCTTTCCGAAAAAGCGTTTCCAAATAAGCCTGTGATCTCACCTCAATACACTCCGTAGGTAAAAATAAAATAGACAGTTACAACTGGAACGAATTATTAAATCCGGTATTTACTCCACACCTAATGCTTTGAATACAGCATCTTTGGGGTCGGCGTAGAATGCGGTTTGGAATTTTGCAAATAGTTCGCCCGGAACTGTTGGGATGTCTCTGACACTTGACATCGGTAATAATATTCGTTTTGCTCCTGAGTTATGAGCAACTTGTAACGACTCTGCAAGATTTTCTACTGAAATAATACTTCCGCCTAAACTCATATTGCCCAAAATTACCATTTGTTGCTGAACCGGTTTACCAATCATCGCTGAACATAACGCAATAAACGTAACTAATGTCATCGTATTCGGCGAACCGGTATTGTGTAACTCAACAAGATGAATATGATAATCATGATCCAAAATTTTTATTGATACACTCACATTAGCCGCATTTGCTTTAAAATAATCAAAACCAACTTTCGCTGCTTCCTTCGCCAGAGTATTCGTACCAAAACCAGATACTTTCATCTGTCCATTACCCGCCGTAACTTGCGTTTCAATTCGATAAAGCCCATGATGTCCATTGCCGCCAATCGAAACCGTATGTAACATTCCCGGATTAAGAACCCCGTCCGGTATCAATTGATCCCCCCCTTGTTCCAAAACACCGATAAACCGCTCTTCCAATGTTTCTACATCAATGTACGAAAAATGAACATCATAAAATTCCATGCCGCCAATCTTTTTAAGTTGCTCTTTGATTCGACGGCGTGATTCAATCGCATACTCAAGACATTGCCGTACAGATTCTTTGTCGTATTGCTCATGCGGATAAAGTAATTTGAGCAAACCGGAAACCGTATGTTTGACTGCAATCACATCACGCTGATTCAAATCACGTCCCAATTTAAAATATTTGTTAATCGCATCTCCAAAGTTACGTTTACGCATTTCACGAAACCACTCCGCAAGATAATCCACAATCAAACCATTTTCGTCCGTAAAATATTCAGGACGCATCTTTGGAATCTCCCAACCCGGAATATAAGCATGAAAACGATCAAAAAACGCTGCATCAATCATCGCATCAGGAAAAGGGACAAGAAGATGACTCGTCTTCACCAACGTATCAACCGATTGATTAATGTTACCGACAAATACCATCGAAGCAGAAGCGTTGATCGAATCACGACCACGCGCAAAAGAACCGCTCGCCATATAATCTTTCATTATTTGTACACCATCGTTGTCCTTGAACGCAATACCGGCAACTTCATCAAATGCCACCACATCCCAAAGTCCAACCAAACCAACCTGACGACGTGCAAGATTGTAAAATAAATTCGCAACAGTTGTTTGACCGCCGGAAATCAAAATACTGTTCGGACTGATTTCTTTATAAATGTGACTCTTTCCTGTCCCGCGAGGTCCAAGTTCACAAATGTTATAATTATTTTCTACAAACGGAATCATTCGGCAAAGAAGATGCATTTTAGTACGCTGTTCAAATTGAGTCGGCTCGTAACCACAAGAGCGCAACAATAAATCTATCCATTGTTTTTCGGTAAATCGCCGCCGTCCTTCAAACAGTTCTTCCATATCCATATTCGGCATTTGAATCGGTTTAAGTTCGTCAATGATAAACGGTGAACTCTTTTGTCCTTCTTCAAAGAAATATTGCATTGTAACCAAAGCCCAGATACCGCCGACAAGCAGTTTTTCATATTTCTTGACAATTCCCGCCGAAATTTCTACATTTTTTGTACCAAGATTTGAAAGCAACGCCTCATAAGCATCGCGCTTTTCATTTAACGTTACTGTAACTTTGTCAATAATTTTGAGGCTTCCGCGTTCACGAATAACCGATTTAATTTTTTCCGCTTCGTCAGGTCGGACATAATTATCGGACAAAATTTTCTTTACCGTAGCAAGACCGTCCGCAACTATTTCCGAATCGCCTGAAGCACAATAACTGCCAAGTAAATATTCCAGAACATAAATAGGAACATTGGCTCCTTCCCGAACCAATTTGGTAAGGTTTTTACGAACAAATTTACCGGCAAAATTCTGATTTAATAATTCATCTATGATCATTTTTTAATTGAAGTCCTCCGCAATAACGCGGTCAATGGTTATTTCCTGACTTAAAATTTCTACATTGGAATCGGCGTCACGTAAAATTAAATTGTATTTTTCCGACTTATCGTAGGGACGGCTTTGTAATGTCAAATACGCAGATTGCTGACGTTCATCAAGATTTTCAGACGTACTGTTAAATGTTAATGTTTCAATGCTGGAGACCGGCTGATTATTTGCATCAAAAATAGCAAGTTTAACCGTAACAGGTTTAACACGTTCACCTACCGGTTCTGTTTGAACAAATAGAAAACGATGTTTTGCAGTAGTAATTTTGAAACGATTACCCAATATTGAAATTGAAACAGTTTTTATTTTCGTTTTGGCAATATCTTTTTTGTTTCGCGGCGGACGAACAATGACCACCGGAATAACTATTTCTTGTAACATTGCTCCGCCGTGAAAATATCGTGAACTGCCGGAAAAATGAAAAAGACTGTAACCTTTGGCTATACCAAATTCCATTTCATGACAACGGGCGGTGTTTGCTGTATTACCGTACCATGCGTTATTATCGCGGTTCAATTTTTTGCCGATAAAATAACGTTTTTTTGTTTTAATGATATTATTGTTTAACTTGAGTTCATTTTGGCTTTTGCTTGTTTCGGTAGGATAGGATTCTGTATAAACAAAACCGTGATCGGCTGAAACAAGAATATGGCTGCCTGATAGATTGCTTGAAATATATTGAATAAGTTTAACGAGTTCGTCAATGGTAATATCTGTTGCACGAAATGTTTCTTTTTCTGTTGCAATATTATCGCCGTAGGAATCAATAACGTTGTGGTAAATATAAACAACTCTTATTTTATTATCAATCAGTTTTCGTACTTCGTCGCGTTTCATTGAAAGTAGTTTGTTTGCTTGAATAGCAATTCCGTTTGAATTTGCAAGAATTATGTTGCGATTTTCCGTGCCGGAGGTGGAGTGTCCGTCGGCAAGAACGTCGCCGTTATTATTGTACGACAACTGACGATGAGGAAGTAACGCCGCCATACCAAGAGCAGTATAAGACGGAAGCACTCCGAGCATTGTTTTCATTTCCGCACGAAAACGGTATCGTCCGTTAAGCGTGTTTTTTAATTCTTCCGCAACGGCGTAACGTAAAGCATCACTAACAATAACAAAGACACGATGTTCCTCCGATTCTTTGGCAACAAACCGGTCATAAAATTCGTACTGATTCGCAATTCCTTCAATTTTCCAATCTTTAATCAAACCATTTTCAAGAAAACGATTCCATTTCAACGAAAGCGGCACAAGATATTTGTTGCGATAAATATCGTCAATTTTTTCACAGAGCGTTTTAACCTGATCCGTATTAACAAGAGCGGCGTTTCGATAAAAACGGCGATAAAGTTGATCAAATTGATACAATTTATTTGTATAAAGATGAAACATATCCGCAACAGTATCGGCATTGAATCCGTCTGAATATTGGTGAGACAGTTCAGTAATTTCGGCGGCGAGAGCGATCATTTCATAAGTGGCATAACGTTTATGACGTTCCTGCTCAGGAACAGCCGGTGAACGTGTCCAATATTCTTGCTGACGCCGTACTGTAATTGTACGAAAAAAATGAGCATTAGAACAATTTTTATCTGTGTTAAAACGTTTAAAAAGTTCTTGTAATATTTGATCATCAATCTGACTAAATGTAACATTTTCAAGTAACAGATCCAGCGGCAATTCTTCAAGTTTTTCATTGATAAAGAGTTTTTCGGCAACATATTCTGCAAGTTTGTTGTAACAACCGGCATGACTGGTACTATCACGCCATTGAGTAAAAAAAGTAACGGTATTAAATTCGCCTTTGGCTGGCAATCGTAATTCTTTCAATACACGCGGAACATCATCATGAAGACAATGAACAAAATCAGAAACAAATAATTGTATTAATAATTTTTGCAACGTCGGCGTTTCGTCCTTAAAGGCAAAAATTTGTTCG
The DNA here is from genome assembly GCA_031276415.1 of Planctomycetaceae bacterium. Classification (GTDB taxonomy): domain Bacteria; phylum Planctomycetota; class Planctomycetia; order Pirellulales; family Thermoguttaceae; genus WRKP01. Next base: position 1,389 of record JAISNF010000287.1, on the reverse strand, counting down.
GATAATTCCCAAAAAATATCATTGAGACCATATTTTTCAATCAATTTCCACGTATCCGACGGCGTTTCAAAATTAATGTCCTCTTCTTCCGTGTAGGACTGAAAGACGGCACGAACAATACTAAAAAAATCATTTTGATTGGATTTTGCCGTTACAGCGAGCATTTTTCTGTCGAGATCAATTTCCGTATCACCGGAGTCGGCGATTTTTTTAAGGTTATCGATACGCTCTTTACTGTCAAAGAATTTTTGTCGCAATTTTAAGTGATTGATGAGTTGCGGACTTGCCAAGCCGAGTTCGTTTAATAAGATTGAAGATCGGTTAGCGTGAAAATCGTAACTGAAATAACGAATATCAAGTAAAAAATCTTCTTCCATATTCGGTTTTTCTGTTGGCGAATAGAGTAGGAATTTACGTTCCGGTTCGTCAATTTCCATCCGTATTTTTAGAGCCAAATGTCCAACCTTATCTAATCGTACAAGTTCGGCGTCTTCAATCCGTAACAGATCAATTTCCGATTCAAATTCCCTTGCCGAATCATACCAAAAAACGATGCGATAATTTTCCTGATTGAATATTTTGTTTAGTGATTCAATAATTAATGTCATGTCCATTGTTTCAATCCTCCGTTGTTCCGCCGCTAATAATTTTGACATCGGATAATAAATCTCCGAATTTAGCGTAATTGACTTTAACGCCGTCGTCGAGATCAATTTCTATTTTTTTATCGGTTGCATCGCGGAGTTTGTCGTCAAATATTTTAATTTCATTTAGTTGTTTGTTAAGTAGTTCGTGTTCTTTTTCCAAACGCCGTTTATGACTCTGTTTTGTTGTTTCAATATTTTCAATAGATTCGTCAATATCGTTAATACGTTTACGAATTCGTTTGGTGAGTGGAATGAGATATTCGGTACGCATTCGGGGAAGAGTTGCGGCGTTGTAACGATGTAAATAAACCAGACTTTGAAACGCTTTATTTTTGCCGCTTGAAAAGAGCCAGTAGATAGGTCTTTTTTTGTAACGTTTGAGATGGTCGGAATAAAAATCTTTAACAAAAAAATCGCGGATACTTTTACCTAATATCGTCTCAATAAATTGTATATTTTCCGTCAAATATTTGTTGCCGAATACAACTTGCAAAAATTCATGAAAACGTTTAACAATATCATCGTCAAAATACCAATCCGTATCAAGAACCGGAACGATTCCATCGTCGTCGGCGGGAAATTTCTTGTAACGTGAAAAATCAAAATCTTTATTGCCGGCGTTGGCATAAATCAGACCCGGCTCGTCTAAACTATAACGTCCCATCATACAACCAACCGCATACGAAAGTAGTTCTTTAATTGTGTCGGCGAGTAATTGTTGTTCTAATTCCGTTTCGCTTTT
>JAISNF010000281.1 GCA_031276415.1 Planctomycetaceae bacterium | reverse complement strand
TATTTCGTTGCTTCGTATTTTCAAAAATAATCTGCGAAATTTTACGTAATCTATGGTCAATTTTATTTTCCTCCTCTGTGAACTCTGTGTCCTCTGTGGTTAATAAAATTGACAGTTACGAACACAGAGTTCACGGAGTTCATCCGGCGGGTTAAAACCCGCCGCTATTTTGGGAATGCCCCTTTGGGGCAATTGGGAAACGTTAATAATTCCGCATTGCGAAACTATCCGCTATCAGTTATCAACTATCAACTTTATTTTGTCCTTTCAGGACGGAGGAAAACGGAATTAAAAATGTTGCGGTAAAAAATTCCGCTTGCGTCAACTATTAACTATTCACTACTAACTATTAACTACTCCCTATTCCCTTTTAATTTTTCTTTGATTACTTCGATTAGAGTTGAGGCATTGATGGGTTTGCTGCAATAGGCGTCCATGCCCGCCTCAATACATAATTCCTGATCGCCTTGTGTTGCGTTCGCCGTCAACGCAATAATAGGAATATGTCCACTATGCGCAGTTTTGAATTTATTCATTGCCGATTCTAATTCCAATTCCAATTCTGTTTGCGATTTTGTTTCCGTTTCCGTTTGTGATTGTGGTTGTGATTCTGATTTTGTTTCCGTTTGCAATTCCATTTGCCGGATAATTCTTGTCGCCTGAAAACCGTCCATTTCCGGCATTTGACAATCCATCAGAATTAACGAAAATTTTTGATCCCTAACCGCTTCACACGCTTTTTTCCCGTTCCCAACCAACTCAAAACGATAACCCGCCTGCGTAAGAATCTCTCCAACCACAATCTGATTCACCCGATTGTCCTCCGCAACCAAAATCAATGGACGTAAATCATTCGATTGCTCACTCTCAAAACTGTCGCCCTCGCCCGAAAAACTATTCAAAATCCGTTTAAGCGATTGATCCTCCGCCCACTCTTTGCGTAATTCATTACGCCGCAACTTGTTTTGATTCGACGGCGTGTCCGTAATCCCCGTCAAAATACCAATAATCGCATTGAATAAAGCAGAACCAAAAACCGGTTTATTAACATATCGATCCGCATTTTCCGTTTGCGTCTCCAAAGAATCATCCGAAAGCGGCACCAACATAATTACCGCCGTGTGTTTTAGTTGCGGATCATTTTTAATATCATTCACAAGTTCCGCACCCGCTCCGTCTTCAAGACGATGATCAATAATCGCAATCCGATAAGGCTGATTTTCCTGAACCGCCCGACGAATCGCAGCAATCGCCTGAACACGATTCGAAAACGCATTCGTCTTCATCCCCCAAGCCTCCAACTGATGCAATAATACATTCTGCAACACCTCATTTTCATCCACAACAATAGCCCTCAAATTCGCCAACTCCAAATGTCCATGCCGGAAAATACCACTCACCGATTTTCCGTCTCCAGAACATTGCAACGGAAGCCTGAACCAAAATGTCGAACCGCGGTTTTCTTGACTTTTCACTCCAATTTTCCCGCCCATTAAATGAACCAACTCCTTTGAAATCGCTAAACCAAGCCCCGTTCCTCCGTATTTTCTCGCTTGCGAAGAATCGACTTGCGAAAACGATTGGAACAAACGATCCATCCGCTCTTTGGGAATTCCAATCCCCGAATCCGTTACCTCAAACCGCGTTATGCACGTCAATGCTCCTTCTGTTTCCGTCCGTTCCTCCACCGCAACAACCAAACGAACCCCGCCGGAAGATGTAAATTTAACAGCGTTGCTCAGCAAATTAACCAGAATTTGCCGGATACGCCCCGCATCTCCCACAACATAACGCGGAACATCCGTTAAAAATAATCCGCAAAGTTCCAGATCGTTGTCCTGAGCGCGGGCAGCCACAATCCCAAGAACCGATTCAATCAACTCCGGTAAATCAAATTCAACAAACTCAATCTCAAGTTTTCCCGCCTCAATTTTGGAAAAATCCAAAATATCGTTGATAAGCGAAAGCAAATACCGCCCCGAAGCACGCGCCAACTCCGCATATTCTTTTTGCTTCGGATTTAAATTGGTTCCAAGCAACAAGTCCGACATTCCAATAACGCCGTTGAGCGGTGTTCGGATTTCATGGCTCATGTGGGCTAAAAATTTCGTCTTGGCAACCGATGCCTGCTCCGCCTCAATCCGTTTAATTTGTTCGCTTAAATCATGAAAACAAGTTGCGAAAAATTTCTCGCCGTCTTGTTCCAACAAATCAATCACCAACAACACCGGAATCTCTTGCTGTTGTAAGGTTCTCATTCGGGTTTCAATCCGTTTCATTTTGGTATCACCGAAATTGTTCAGAAATTCCGACCAGTTTTCCGGCGTAACATTGACGTCAAATTCCCAAATTTTTCTGCCGACCAATGATTCGTTTGGTTTGAATCCCAAAAAAGTTGTTCCGGCTTCATTGGCGTAAATGATTTCGCCCTTCCAACTTACCCAGATGACCGGCTCGGAAATATGGTCAATCGCCAATTGCATGGTTCGAAGTGACCGTTCCGAAAGAACTTCCGCCGTCTCGTCATATAACAATATGCCAACCTGATGACGTGACGGAAAAATCACACATTTATAATATCGGGACTCTTTATTGAGCGTTGTTGCCACGTGATAAATTCCGGAAGTTCCCATCGCCGCAGCATTTAAACCCGCCCACCAGATTTTGCCGAAATTATGCGAAAGAATCCGCACATTTTTATCCCTGAAAAATTCCAAAAAAGATTTATTCAGAACCTGCTCTGGAGTAACATGAAACATCTCCGTAAAATTCGGATTGATATTGGCAAAATAAAAATCTATCGGCTCTTTGCGGTCATTCCAAATCACATCCAAAAGCATAACCGTGCCGGTTATTGAATTGAAAAGCATTCGGTATTGTTCTTCATTTTCCCGTATTTTTTCCGCCGCATACCATTCTTTGGTAATATCTTTGCATCGCCAAATCCGATTGATTTTCTTATCCGAAGAAACAGTAATATGCGTGCTGATTTTAAGAATATGATTATCGCGTGTCTTGAAAACACCGTCAAACGGAATATTATTTCGAAAAAGTTGCCGAGTTTTTTCCAGAAATTCCTGTGGATTTTCGAGAATTTTGCTGATGGATTTTCGGAGAAGATTCAATGTTAAAGGTTGTTCAACCAGATCGATTCCGGTTCTTGAGGTAATCAAGCGTAAACTTTGCGAATTAGTATGGCTAATTATTCCAGAATCTTGCGAGGCAATAATTCCGTCTTCTGAAGTTTCCAGAATTTTATTCAACAGTGATTCTTTTATCCGAACCGCCTGCTCGGAACGTATTGACGCCGTTGCATTTATAACGAACACGCCGACTTGACCGGGTTGGGAACAGAACGCATACAATTTGTAATAACCGTCGGTTCCCGGATCGTAAGTCAAATAGGCTTCCTGAACTCCGCTGATGGTTCGTTGCAAAATTTGGAAAACCCAGTTCTCGCCCAAATCATGAGAGAGGAGTTTTGCGTCTGGATGAAAGAAATCATAAGGTCCGCCGCCCAATAATTCTTCGCGTTTTTTCGTATTCATTGCGAGCATGGCGGGATTGAGATCAACGCAACGTAAATTAATCGGTTGGTTGTTTTCGCCATATTCGATATTGAATAAAAGGAAACCAATCGGCATAGAATTGAAAAGCGAACGATATTGTTTTTCGCTTTGACGAATTACTTCAGCGGTGCGGCGTTGTTCCGTAACATCGTGAAACGTCAAGATTCGCGTGATTTCTGTTCTGCTAATTCCCGTCTGAACGGCAACTCCATACCATTCATAAAATCGCCCGTCCCGAAATTGCATCACGCCTTTCTGTTGTTTGTTCAAATTTCGCAACAAAATAATTTTCTGGACAAAATCATCGGCATTGACAAGCAAAGAATCACAATGTTCCCGCAACTGTTTCGGCGAAAAATTTTGAAACTTTTCGTTATGACCGTCGAACATACTCAGGAATTTCGGATTGAGATGATTGGGTTTATCCGCTCCCGAAGTAACAAAAATTCCGTCGCAGGAAGATTCAAGAACGGCGGCAAAGATTTTTTCGCGTTGTTCTAATTTCGTTTCGCGTTCTTTCCGGTCGGTGATGTCATGGCATAACTCAATAACGTGCGTAATTTCACCGGTTTTACGGTCATGCACCGGATAACTCGATAATTCAAACCAAACTTGAAGATCAGGATGATAATAGATACATTTATGCGGTTTACCGTTTTGAAAGGCATTCCGGCAAGGACAAGATTCGCGGTTCCGGTCATTTTCGGCAAAAATTTCATAACTTGTCGAAATTCCCGTTTGAATACCGGACATTAATTCTTGAAGTTTCCGGTTGGTTTGCTGAATAACCAGATTCTTATCCACAATCAACATTCCGTCCTGAATTACGTCGAAAACATCATTGAGGAATTGTTCTTTTTCTTTGACTTCATGTTCGGTGGTGGTGTCGTAAGAAGTCAGAGCGAGATAGTTGGAATTACCGATTTTTGCCGGATGAATCCAGGTTACGGTAATTCGTTTTTTTCCGTTGATATAAAATTCGGTTTCAAATTGTTGAGGAACGCCGTTTTCGGCTTGTTTCAATAAATCTTGAATATATTCCGGCGACAATTTTTTGTAGGAAGCCTCCGTAATTCCTTTTTGTTGCCGAACCAGTTCCGTAAATGGTTTACCAATCGTATTTTCCGCTGTAATTCCGAAAAGATCGCTGGTGGCTTTATTGATAAACGAAACGTAACCGTTTTGTAGAATTTCAAGTGATTCGCGGGTTGAATCGAAAAGAATACGAAATTGATTTTCCTTTTCTTTTTCTTTTGTATTATTTTCCGATATTGTTTCTGATATTGTTTCTGTAACATCGCGAATAAAACCGGTTACGCCGACAACATTTCCGTTTTTTCGGAAAGGAACCAGTTGAAAATGAAAATACCGATTATGAAAATATTCAAACAATTCGCTGGGAGTTCCGTTGAGGGCATTGCGGAGAGATTTGATGATTTTGGGAGAATCTTTGAAGAGTTCAAAACAAGAACTTCCGATCAAACGGTCGGTTTTTTGCCCATCCCATTCGGTTCCGTCGAAATGAAGAAACACGCCTTGAAGATTGATAGAAAAAATCAATTGTTGCGAAAACGAACACAGCCCTTCCAATAATTGTTGAGCAATTTCCTGAGTGATGATAGACGTATTAAGTTTAGTAGGCATTGAACGAGTGATCTTACCAAAATTTTTTCGGTCAAATCTTTGTTGTTTTGTGATATGTAATTTGTAGTTTACGATTTGCAGGCATAAACTCCACTCTCCAATTTCAAATCAATTTCAAAAAATATTAAATTTAAGAAGAATAGTTGAATAATAATTTAGGGAACTTCTAAAAACATTGTTTTAAAAAATAGTGTCCTTAAAAATCAGGACTTGTAAATATTTTTTTGTCTAAAAGTAAATTTTTAGAAGTTGCCTATAGGAATAATATGAATAATGTCCTCGTTTTTAATTTTCCTATTTTATCATATTTTTTCATTTGAAAAATATTCGACTTTAGTTGTTTTAAAAATTATCGATTAAAATACTTGTCTGCCAACCGGAAAATAGATATAATCGTTTTTATCCGTTCAACTGGCG
>JAISNF010000408.1 GCA_031276415.1 Planctomycetaceae bacterium | reverse complement strand
GTTGCGGCGGTGGGCGAAAACCCTTCGGCGAAATGTTGAGTAAATTAGACCCCGCAAGGGGTCACATATTTATAGAACAAACGGAAATTCCTATTTATATTCGACCCCTTACGGGGTCGAATATAAAAATACAACATTGGGGGCTATAAATATTCGACCCCTTATGGGGTCAGATTTAATGGAGAGTTTCGCAAGCGGAATCACAAATGTTTTGGCAATAATTCCGCAATTCCGCTTGCGAAGTTAAAGAGAACACCGTGTTCAATATCACCGTTACAAAACCTGTTAAAAAATAAATTAACCGGTTAAAACAGTAACAAAAAAGTAATCAACTGTTTGCTTGAACGGTTGACTACCTGCATCGTTTTTTATAAAAAAATAATAAAAAAAATTCTTCTCTGTGAACTCTGTGTTCTCAGTGGTTGAATAAAAAAACAGTTAGTTATTAGAAGTTGCCTTATGGGAAAACACCTGTGTATTTTGATAGATTAAAAAAAATCTTTTTTGAAAAACTAATGGGGTGCTTGACAACTTATTTGGCGTTGTTAGAATATTGAACAATCGTTTCGTTGTCAATCTGTGTTGATTGAGGTTCCTTATGACTGCAAAATATTTCTTTAATCAAAAATCATTCGGTTTTGTGATATTATTTTTCGCTTTATGTCTGTTCGTTATCGTAGGAACCGAAACAAAATCAAACGCTAATAACGAAACCGTTTATAATAACGACTCTTTTCAACAACAATTACTTGAACGATCACAAAAATATCTCAACTCAATCCGCCATCGCTCCGCTAATCTGTCACCGGAACTTCAAAAAAAACTCAAAATACAAACCCAAAATACCGTCTGTAAAGGTTTGGCAAAATTAAATCACTCCGCTAAACTCCTTCAAAAACAAGCCAACCCCGTTGATTTGACCGTCTTTTCTAACGCTGTACAAAAAATCGAAAAAAATCAGGCAATCAAAGTTGCGGCTTTTTTAAGTTGCGATTTTCATCGGGTAACAGAATTGGAAGTTGTCCTTCGTGTTGCGTTTCCAATGTGGAATTATCGGCAATATGGACAGTTTACAGCGAAAAATTCTGATACGTTATTCGGTTTGGCGGGGCGCGATGTTGTTAATGGTACGGCAATTATTGCTCCGGTATCACCGCGAAATAGCAAAACTTTTGCTAAAATTCTTGTACAATTAGTTTCGGTTCTTTCAATTAAAACCGAATCTTTTTCTTATCGTTTTGCAAACGATAATATTCTTTCCGGCTTCATTCTGATAGCCCAAACCGTTATCCAACGGAAATGAAATTGGCGAACAGTTAAGAGTGAATAGTAAATAATTGCGCAAGTATTACGCTTGGTGTGCGCCGTTGTCTTTGCTACGAATTCTTGTAACTATCCGTTAATTTACTGTAATTTACTGTTTATTGTTCACAATTTACTATCAATTTACTATCAACTTTCAACCACTAACAATTTAACTATTATGCGACGAATTTTTGTATTAATGTTTTTGAGTTTGTTCCTGAACACATGTTTTGCGTTTGGTCAGGATGCAACGAAAATTCAACAGGCTGTTGAAAAAGGTATTGCGTTCCTTAGAACGGCGCAAGGCGAAAACGGCGGTTGGTCTGCTTCACCGCGAAGTGGTGTAGGACCTTCCATGATTATTCTTTCCGGTTTGTTGGATTCTGGAGTAAAACCGGATGATCCGATGATTGAAAAGGGATTGGCGTTTTTGAAGGCTTCGATTCGTGAAGACGGCGGAGTTTACACCAAAGACGGTTTTTTTCAGAACTACGAAACCTGTTGCGCGGTAATGTGTTTCACAAAAGCCAATGACGCCATTAAAAAAGTCCAAAAGGCGGACAAAGGACCGTATGACGAGTTGCTTGCCCGCGCTCAAAAGTATTTACTGAAACAGCAATACACCGAAGAGCGTGATGTCAAACCGGAAGATGCTAATTACGGCGGTGTTGGTTACGGCGGCACGACGCGACCGGATTTATCGAACACGCAATTTTTTCTTGACGCATTGAAAGCGACCGGTAAAGGTGCGGATGATCCGGCAATTCAAAAGGCGTTGATTTTTGTTTCACGATGTCAGAATTTGGAATCGGAACACAATACTATGCCTTTTCTTGCCAATTCAAAAAATCTGGACGGCGGTTTTATTTACGTGAATCAACCCGGTGCGTCGAGAATGGAATCGGCGGAGGAAAGTGTTCGCAGTTACGGGGCGATGACTTACGCCGGACTTAAAAGCATGATTTACGCCGGTCTTACGAAGGATGATAAACGGGTTAAAGCGGCATTTGATTGGATTGCGAAAAATTATAACGTTAAAGAACATCCTGGTCGCGGAGCGAATGGTTTGTTCTATTATTACCATACGATGGCGAAGTCATTGAACGTGTTACAATTAGCGGAAATCGAGGATTCGACCGGTCAAAAACACGCATGGAAAACGGAACTTTCCGAAGAACTGATTTCGAAACAAAAAGAAAACGGCTCATGGATTAACGATGCGTCGCGGCAATGGATGGAAAACGATCCGAATCTTGTTACGGGATTTGTGTTGTTGGTTCTTGCGTATTGCCGATAATTGCCGTCAATTTCAAAAAACGTTTTTTGTATTTTTACGGTATTGTATTTTTAAATTCAAACAATTTCTGTTTTCGGATTGAACCCCTCCGGTAACAGAAATAAAACAATAAAAATAAAAGGAACAAAAAATGAAGTGTTATTTTTTACCGAAAGGGTTCACGCTTGTCGAACTTTTAGTCGTGATTGCGATTATCGGCTCGTTAATTGCGTTACTGCTACCCGCCGTCCAAGCCGCCAGAGAAGCCGCAAGACGTATGCAATGTACAAATAATTTGAAACAATGGGGATTGGCGATTCAAAATTATCATGCAACATTCGAAATGCTTCCTCGATCTATGGATCAACGGGGTTTTTCGATTCATGCGATTGTACTTCCCTACATTGAACAGGGAGTATTCGCATCGAAAATTGATTACACCGTTAACGTTTGGGGAGGGGGCAGTGCGCCTTCGGCAACGCATTATCCGGTAATGGAATTTCCTGCGTCTATTTTGGTTTGTCCCAGTGAATCGGAACCGCGAAAAAAAGAAAACTCTTTTCCGGCAGTTTACGTTGCTTACGGAACAAATTATGTTTTTTGTTACGGTTCGGGAATTAACTATTTTTACACGCAGGAAAATGGTTCAGATGGTCCGTTTCGTTGTGAGACAAAAAATGTAACATTGCCTGCAACTGCTACTCCCCCTCCCAAATTACCGCGTCCTACTCAGGCTGATTCGGGATTTACTTCATTGGCAACATTAACTGCCGGAACAAGTAATGTAATGATGGCGTCGGAAGCACTTTTTGGTTGGGGAACCGTTCCATCATCGCCAACCAAAAATGAATGGAGACGTTGTGCGTTTTTATGTGAAAACGAAGGCAATGCCAACCTTGATGTTGTTACACTAGCGGCATCGGCGGCGTCCATGATGTCGCATCGCGGTTTCCCTTGGATATCGGGTAGAACTTACGCAACAGGATACACCTCGTATTATACACCTAATTTTGAATCACCCGGTTGTTGGATACGCGGAGATTCAAATTACTATTACGCCAATAGTTCCCATAAAGGCGGTGTTAATGTTTGTATGGGAGACGGAAGTGTTTCATTTAATTCGAATAATATCGACTTAAAAGCGTGGCGTATTAAAAGTGTTACAGACTCTGAAGAACCGATTGTCAATCCTTCCCTGTAACGATTAAAATAATATAAGAGCAAAAATATTCGATCCGCAATGGGTCATTGGGAAAACGTAACACGAGGGTTACAACAATTTGACCCCGTAAGGGGTCAAATATTTATAGCAACGATATTAAACAAACCGATTCGACCCCTTGTGGGTCGCATATAAAATGTAACACGAATGCTATAAATATTCGACCCGCAAGGGGTCGTTTGAAAAAACATAACATGAACTATAAATATTTGACCCGCAAGGGGGCGTTTGAAAAAACATAACATGAGGGCTATAAATATTTGACCCACAAGGGGTCGTTTAGAAAAACGTTAAATACAACACGAAGGAATAAAATACAATGTCTTCCAGAACCTTTTCACAAATTTATATTCAAATTGTCTTTGCTGTTAAACACCGGAAAGCATTGATTCATTCGTCATGGAAAGATGAATTGTATAAATACATAACAGGAATTGTACAAGCAAAAGGACAAAAAATGTTGGCAATCAATGGAACATCAGATCATATTCATTTTTTAATTGGTATGAGACCAGCATGTTGTTTATCGGATTTAGTCAGAGAAATTAAAAAATCCACAGATGTTTTTATTAAAGAAAAACGTTTTTTATCCTATCCTTTTCAATGGCAGGACGGATTTGGAGCTTTTTCGTATGGTCATTCTGCTATTGGTAATGTTATTCAATATATCCAACAGCAGGAAGAACACCATCGGAAAAAAAGTTTTAAAGAAGAATACATTGCTTTTTTACATAAATTCGAAATCGAATTTGAAAATGAACACTTATTTGATTGGTTGGAAGAACACCAATAAACGAACAATTTATTAATACATTGTTCTAATGGAACAAACGCGAACTTGTTTTATTTTTTAACAGATGAATTTTTGTATTGATTATTCTTTTCCGGTTTGTGAGGCGTAAGCGAAGGGGTATCACGCTTTGGATAACGCAAGTTATCAGGGCGTTCGCTTACGCTTCACAAATCAGAAAAGAATAACCGCCCAGCAAAAAACATAATTTATTGCAAACTCCGTTCAATTATTGAAACGTTGAATTATTGAAACGTTGAAATTATTAACACGTTGAAATTATTAACACGTTGAAAATATTAACACGTTGAAAATATTATATTGAAACGTTGAAACATTAACACGCTAACACCTTAAAATTATGAACCAGCAAAATATAACGCCGGAATCCGATTGGACAGTTGAGACGGTGAATCTGACTAAAATTTACCACACCGGACGTACCGGCGTTAACGCCTTGACCGATGTGTCAATCAATGTAAAAGGCGGAGAATTTTTAACCGTGATGGGAACTTCCGGCTCAGGAAAAAGTACCTTGCTCCACCTCTTGGCAGGACTCACCGAACCCACCGCCGGAATAATTCGCATTAACGGAATCAATATCGCCGAACTCAATGACGCCGCCCGAACAAAATTTCGTTGCCAAAATATTGGTGTCATTTTTCAGGCGTTCAACCTGATTCCAACATTGACCGCCGAAGAAAATATTAAACTTCCTTCCTTGATCGAAGGTCGCAAAATTGTTGCTTCAGAAATTGAAGACCTGATGAAAACCCTCGAAATCTGGGAACGCCGCCAACATCGTCCCGATTCGCTCAGCGGCGGAGAACAACAACGCGTCGCTATCGGTCGGGCATTACTCACCGATCCTGCGGTCATTCTCGCCGACGAACCAACCGGTAACCTCGACTCCGTTAATAGCGAAAAATTTTGCAAACTCCTTCGCGAACTTTGCGATAAAAATAAACGTACCATTATTCTTGTTACCCACGAAAAAAATGTCGCCAACTACGGCGACCGTACAATTATCCTAAAAGACGGACGAGTCGTAGTTGATAGTTGAAAGTTGATAGTGGAGAGTATCGCAGGCGGAATTATTTTCGTTGCGGTTATAATCTACTTGCGATACTTTCCACTAATTTTTACTATTAACTATCAACTAATTTTCACTATCCACTATCCACTATCCACTATCAACTATCAACTAAAACAATGTTTCTGCTTATTAAACTTGTATTTCGGGAAGCGTGGTATCATCGGGCGCGGATTTCGCTGGCGGTTGCGGCAACAATTGCGATGTCGTGCATGATCGTTTGGCTTATCGGCAGTATTGATTTAATGTTACTGCAATTTGATCAAGACGGCGAAAATTATCTCGGACATTATCAGGTTGCCATGATTCCGCTACGAAATCCCAATAACAGCCCCAATTTTCAGCCCGGCGCACCGCCGGCAATGCCGTTACAATTACCATTTCCCGAATCGGTAATCACCGAATTGCGTTCCAATAATCTGGTCATGCGCGTGGACGGCGCACGACAAATTCGTAACACAATGGCGAAAAAAACCGACGAACATAGCGCATTACGCCGACAACGCGCCGGAACCGGAATCCCAATGCAAAGCCCAATAATTGTTGGTATTGATACAACAGAATCACCGTTTGAACTTGAAGAAGGACGTTGGTTTGCAGATGATACACAAACCGCCGAACCAATCATGGAAGGCGTTATGGGAACCGCCGCAGCCGCAAGTTTAGGAATCTGGGGCGAAGAGGAAGAACCCGTCAAAATCGGTGATAGTGTTGTTTGCCGTATTGATACAAATGAGTACGAAATTAAGATTGTCGGACTTGTTGAACAAAAACTCTCCGGCGGCGGAATGGGAATGGGCGGCATCAGTCCGGCTGTCGGAGCAGTGTACGTTTCCATGAAAACCGCAGAAAAAATCAGTCCGTTACAAAAAAATGAACCGAAACACGCAGACTATATTTATGTACGTCTTCGCGAAGGCGCAAATGTGAAACAATTCAAAGAAACTTGGGACGCACGGCTTCAAGCGGAAGGAATTTTCATGCGGTTTATTGATGCCGATGATATTCAGGAAGGTTTAAACCGTAACAGAGGATATAATGCCGGCGGAATGATGGGGGGGGCAACATCACTTAATTCGATTATTATTTTCTCAACACTCGTTTCTATTTTGATTGTGTTTACAACACTCAGCATGGGAATTAGTGAACGAACACGCGTATTCGCCATGCTCCGAACAATCGGAATGCCGCGATGGAAAATTGCGTTTCTTGTTTTTGGTGAAAGTATTATTCTTTGTCTTTTTGGTTGGGTTGGCGGTATGATTGCCGGTTGGTTTATTTTACAGTTGACGGTGTGGTTGCAACCGGAAGCGTTTGGCGGCGGTAAAACAATTTCGCTCGGTATCACCGCTGTTACAACAGCCGGAATTGCCGCTTTGGTTGGTTCTTTGCTCGCGGCGATTTTTCCGGCATGGCGCGGTGCGCGTATCAATCCGTTGGAAGGAATGAACCGCGGTTACACTGCTTCTGTACGAAAACGTTGGTTTATCCTGCCGGCAATAATCGGCGTTTTGCTCCTCACTTTGAATCCCATTATTATCTATCACGAAGGTATCGCCGAAGGAGCCGAACTCCGTCAATTTTTGTACACTTATATTGGTTTGCCGACACAACTTGCCGGTTGTGTTCTTTTGGCACCGGCGATGATTTTGTTAGTTGAAACGTTATTGACGCCGTTTGTTGCGTGGTTGTTTCGTGTTCGCAAGGAACTTCTCGCAAATCAATTAAGCAGCAATCTCTGGCGAACTCTTGGTACAACAATTGCACTTAGTATTGGTTTGGGTGTTTACACGTTCCTTGAAATTTCGGGTTACTCAATGCTTGTTCCGTTTACTCATTCCAAAACAATTCCCGATACGATTGTTACAATTTTACCGGAAGGGCTTCCGTTTGAGGAAATTGAAACGGTTCGGAATTTGTCGGGAGTTGATTCCGAACGGTTTTTACCAATTGCATTGGAACAACCCAAATTTTCGCAACGTCAATCGGAACGGTTTGCGACAAACGGACTTACGAAAATGCAAGCCGATGCCGGTGCGGTGGTCTTTGGAATTGATATTAACGAAGCGTTTGAAAAACGTACCGATGGAAGTCAACCGCTTGTTCAGGTTGATTTTCAGGAAGGAACATTAGCAACCGCATTGGAAAAACTCAAAACCGGAGAACGTTACTGTATTATTCCTGATTCGTTTGCTTTTCGTGCGGGATTACATGTTGGTGATAAACTGGAATTGGTTGTTCCGTTTGATTTTCCTCGCGGCGGTTTTGGTAACGGAATGAACGGTGTGATGAGCGGGGGAATTGGTGGGGGACGTGGTGGTCGCGGACGCGGCGGTTTCGGCGTGGGCAATGAAGAAATTGTTGAGTACGAAGTTTGCGGCGTTGTTTCTATTCCCGGTTGGCTTTGGATGGCGAAAATCAGCGGTGTACGAAAACGCGGTTATCGATCCGGCGCATTACTTCTTTCGCCTTACGAAACAGTAAAAAATGATTTCCGTGTGAAAGACGCCGCTTACTTTTGGTTTGACCGAACACTGGACGCTAACGGCAAACCAACTGTTTCCGATACGGATTTAGAAGAATCATTACAAAAATTAGTGGAAAACAAAAGTCAAATCAAAAACAGAAAATTAGAAACAAAAAAAGAAACAGCAACAAAAACAGAAACGGCAACAGAAATAAAAACAGCAACGGAAAATCAAAATCATTCATCATTTTCCGCAACAAATCGTCCGATGGTTAAAGTGAGTTCGCGTGAATATTTGACGGATCGTGTCAACAGCCGTGCGGATCAGGTGATTCAGGCGGCAGCGAAGATGCCGTTGATTTTGTTGGCGATTTCGTCGATTGGCATGATGGGAACGATTGCGGCGTCAGTCCGAACACGACGTTTTGAATTAGGAGTGTTGCGCAGTCTTGGTGTAACGCGATTGGGTTTAATTCGTTTGATTCTTGCCGAAGCGTTTTTGATTTCATTGGCGGCGATTGTGATGAGTCTTGGTTTTGGGATTATTGGCGGTTGGTGTTTTATTGGTTTAATGCGTTACGTTTCATTTTTTGGCGGATTTGTTTCGCCGTTGACGATTCCGGTTTATTGGCTTTCGATTGGTTTTATTGTTATGCTCGTGTTGTGTTTCCTTGCCGCCGCTGGTCCCGCAATTACTGCCGGACGCGCCGACACATCAAAATTATTACAAGAAAGGTGATTTAGTTTATAGTGAATAGTTTATAGTGAATAGTTGCAATGATTGTATCATTATTCACAAAGAACTTTAACTACTAACAATTAACGATTATTATGAAAACTACAATGAAAACTGCGTTTACACTTGTTGAGTTATTGGTTGTGATTGCGATTATTGCGGTTTTAATTGCGTTGCTTCTTCCTGCCGTTCAAGCAGCACGCGAAGCCGCAAGACGTATGTCCTGCACCAACAATCTAAAACAATTCGGTATCGCGGTACATAATTACCACGATACCACCGGCGAATTTCCGCCGGAAAGTTTCTTCGACAGTTATGATAGAATGGCATCACCGCCCCCTGATAAAGTGTGGGCGGACAAAATGGTTAGTTTCCGTGTACGGATTCTGCCATTTGTCGAACAAACCGCTATTCGGGAAATGGCAACTTCAATCTCCTCTACTTCCGGTACTGTTGCGATCACTTTATTTGAGGAGATCGAAAAGTTATCAACTCATTCGGTGTCAATGTTTCTTTGTCCGAGTTGTTCCAAAAAGAATGTCGATATTGGTGATGAGACGAGATATGCTTCTCATTATTACGGTGTTGCTGGTGCGCTTGGCGAGAATCCTGCAACTCACACCCAATATAATACCGATCCGCTACAAACCGCTTTTTCCGTTTCATTCGGACCAATTAGTATGGCATTAGGTCCGTTTGCCAATACAGGAGCAATTATCATTGGCGGTCATGTTCCCATGAGTGCGATTACCGATGGAACATCAAACACATTTCTTATTGGTGAAATTTCTTGGGACGAATATGCTGCTCACTATAATTGGGTTCGGGGAACGGCGGCTGATGCTGCTACTGGTTATATTGCCGCATTGGGCAGTGCTAAAGGTGTTGCTCAAAACTGGGCTATTAACATTGGAAAACGAGATCCATCGCCGATTACACAGGACTTTTGGAACACAAGTACAAGTTCGTTTGAAAGTGTTACGGCAGATGTTCGTGGTCAAATGGCAGGTCATGGGGTTTCCGGTTTTGGCAGTAATCATTCCGGTGGGGCGAATTTTGTTTTTTGTGACGGTTCTGTCCGGTTTGTCAGCGACACAACCTCCACCAGTATTCTCATGAGCCTCGCAAGTCGTGACGGCGGCGAAATAACAATTTCACCCTAAAAAGAATTATCCGCAGATGATTTTTAAAATTGTCCGCAGATGACGCAAATTATCGCAGAAGATTTTTTAAAATTGTCCGCAGATGCCGCAGATGTTCGCAGATGATGTTTAAAATACAACATCATCTGCGTTTATCTGCGTAATCTGCGGACTTTTTTCTTTTGGCTTTGTGGTTAAAGTTTTCTTCTGTAAAATTGATTTATCCCGAACAGGCGGAATAACCGATATAAATGATAACGGTTTTGCAGATTTTGTTATTATTTCCTATTTTCCATTTATCAGGGAACTTCCAAAAACCACAGATTTATTTTTATTAACCACAGAGGACACAGAGAACACAGAGGAATTTTTAATTGGAATCGAAACGTTATTTAATGGCAACTTCTAAAAAACTACTTTTTTAGACGAAAAATATTTAAAGT
>JAISNF010000396.1 GCA_031276415.1 Planctomycetaceae bacterium | reverse complement strand
AATTCGGTCTCCAAAGTTTAAAATAAAACTCAGAAACGAACTCATGTAAATCCGTAAAAGACTCATACTTTCATTTTTGTTCTCCTTATACAATAGAGATATTGAAATTTTACAGATTACATAACAAATAATCTGTTTTTGTTACAAAGTGGGAAACAAACTCAACGCCGAGAAACGGCAACAGAAATATCGCTACTAGATTAGGAGCGACACGTTACTAAGAACAGGTGCATTCCCACCGACATAAGTGGTGTGTTACATGTTTCAAATTGTAACACTAAATTATACCCATGAAATCACACGCGACGCTCCCTTAGCGGGAGCAACGTAACTTTGTGATTTCACAGTAATCTTTTACCCGGAAAATCCGGTTGTCATGTAGAAAATTACTGTTCGCCGAAGCGATCTTAGTATTGTTGACGTACTCGATTTTTTTAATACCCGAACAAAAATTCGGGCAATTTATTTTTCAAAACGTAATTTGGTCTCCAAAATTTAAAATAAAAATTCAGAAATTAATTGTTTGTTATTTTAATAAAAAATTAAAACACGTCAACCCCAATAGCAAAAATTTTTTTTCGTGTTTATGGACGGAAAATAAAAACCGAAACGTTTTGTAACAGGAATTGCCAATGTTAATCTGATGCACTGTCGTTTTTTGAATTTTCAAATGGCTGAAAATGTTACCGATTTATAGCCAACATATTGAAATGTTACTTATATTGTGGTTAGGTGCGTTTGAACATTTTATCGAGTTCTTCACACGAGAAAATAAGTATCGAAGGTCGCCCGTGCGGACAATGATGAGCATTCACCTCTTTTTCCGCTAACATGATCAACCGAGTAATCGCATCAGATCGGAGTTGATCACCGGCTTTGACCGCCGCCTTGCACGCCATGCTGTGAAGCAATTCGTCCAACATCTCTGTTCGACTCGTTTTCTTTCCCGCTACAAGAAGCGGTTCCAATAACGACATCAAAATTTCCGTTGGCGGCGTTTTCGATAGAATCGCCGGAAATGCGGAAATTAACATGGTTTCACCACCAAACGGCTCCACATAAAGACCAAGCGTTTGAAAAAATTCAAGATGCTCCGCCACACACACTAATTCATTAGGAGATAAATCAACAGGAATCGGAACCAATAACCGTTGAGATTCCAGTTGCCCCTCGTTCATTTTTTCCTTGAGCCGTTCATAAAGAACCCGCTCATGCAATGCGTGTTGGTCAATCAAAGCAACTCCCCGCGATGTTTCCATAATCAGATAACGATTGTGCATCTGAACAACGAGTTTCCCCTGCGGCGAATACGCCACCCGATCCGAAAATAATCTCTGCAAATCATTCGGCACCGCCTTGTTTTCAACACTATTACCGTCACGCTTCATAAATGAAGATTGCAAATCCTGTTCCGATTGTTCCGATAATACCGGTCGATCCGGCAATGCGTGAAACGAAATATCTTTACCGCCAATCTGATTCGATAACCGCTGGATTGAATCGGATTTATCAAAATAAGTTACATCAGAACCGGATTTATCGGAACTAAATTCATTAAAACCAAATTCATCAAAATCAGATTTATCAGAACCGGATTTATCCAAACCAGACTTATCGGAATCGGATTCACCGAAATTGGAAGATGTTTTGGAAGATGTTTCGGACGGCTGATTCGGTTCATCGGAGGTTTTACTGTGACTGATTTGTTCAACCCAATCATGAATATGTTTGCGGGTTTCTTCGGTTGCCGAATGAGCGAGGGCTGTTCGCGGATCATTCAGACCATGTGTTGCGTGCGATTGTTCATCCGATTGCGAGGCGGTTTCTGTTTGGGCGGTTGTTTTTTCCAACGTGTCGGCGTGGAATCGGTTACGTAAATCGGAACTGAGGAATTTTTCACGAATCACTCCCAGAAAATCAGCGTAAATACGGTTGGAATCAAGAAAACGAACTTCCATTTTCGTTGGGTGAACATTCACATCAAACATGTCCGGCGACATTTCAATTTGTAAAAAAGCAATCGGAAAACGCCCCGACAACAAAATACCGCGATAGGCTTCGCCCAAAGCGTGTTGCAACGCCCGATCCCGAATGTATCGTTTATTGAGAAAAAAGTATTGCATTCGGTTATTGTTACGGCTTTGGTTCGGATGCGACACAAAACCGGAAACCTGAACAACCGAACCCGCCCGATTTTCCACATAAATCAAATCCCGCGTAACATCTTCGCCAAATAATTGACGGATTCGGTTGATTGGAGTTTCTTCCGGCGGTAAATCATGAATAATACGTCCGTTGTGTTTTAAGGTGAAATGAATTGCCGGATGCGGCAACACCAACCGGATAAAAGTTTCGGTAATATGTCCAAATTCGGTGGTGATTGCTTTCATATATTTTCGGCGAACCGGCGTGTTGAAAAAAAGATTACGGACTTCAATTTGTGAACCGACCGGTATGCCGCACGGAACCGGCGTAGTTCGTTCACCGCCGTTGCTATGAATTTCAGAACCTTCGTTACTTTCTGACACGCGGCTTTTGATGGACATTTGACTGATTTCGGCAATCGAAGCCAACGCTTCACCACGAAAACCAAATGTTCCGATATGGAATAAATCTTCGGAGTCGGAAATTTTGCTGGTTGCGTGGGGCGACAACGCCAACACCAATTGATCCGCCGCAATACCGCAACCATTATCGACTACTCGTAACAAATCGGTTCCGCCTTTATCGATGGCAACATCAATTCGTGTTGAACCGGCGTCAATCGAGTTTTCGACCAATTCTTTGAGAACACTCGCCGGACGTTCGATCACTTCACCGGCGGCGATCTTGTTAATCATACTCTGTGAAAGTGTTCGAATAATATTCATCTAATATTCATCTTTAGAAATTTTGTAACTGTTCCGTAAACTGTTCAGAGATAAATGTTCTCATTTATTCCAGTATGTTCTTAAAAAGAAACTAATTTAAAAACTTTTCAGAACATTGTCAATCAATTCCGCAAAAATAAACAGAAAAGGTAATAATAACGATCTTTCCCAAAATTTCACTGAACGGTTGTCAATCTGATTAACTAAAAAAATTATCAGCGTTTATCAGCGTCATCTGCGGACTCTTTTCAAAATAATCTTACAATAATCTTACAATTGTCTTGCGTTAATTTTGCGGACAAATTTGCGGACAAATTTCTGCGTTTGATCTGGGGAACAAATTAAAAAAAGAACCGGAAAATCGCTTGACAAAAACAAAAATCTGTGTACCATTAAAAACTTCATTCGTAAACCGTTTGCGTGTTACTCAAATAGTTGATGAATTGGAAAATGTGTAACCAACAGAGTTAATGGTTAATCGAAACATAATTAAATTCGATGTTTTGTCTGTTTTGTTGCTATTAAATTACTATTAAAATCGTCTCTGTCCTTTCAGGAAATTAAAAAATGAAATTTACGAAATTATTGTTTTGCCAAATGTTAGAAACGGCGTTGGAGTGGCTTGAAAAACACCTGCCCATGCTCAACCAACTGGATGCCGCCATCGGAGACGGTGATCACGGAACAGCAATTCTGGCAGCCATGAAAGCCGCCGTGTCCAGCGCACAAACCAGTATTGAAAAAAATGAAACATTTTCAACAACCCTCGAAAATATCGGCTTCAATGTCATGTCCGCAACCAACGGTTCAACCAGCACCCTCTCCGGTTTGTTTTTCACCGGTATGGCTGGCGGAATAACCTCCGAAGAACTCAATGCCGATGAAACAATTATCGCCTTCGAAAACGGTCTTGCCAATGTTCAGACAATGACAAAAGCCCAAATCGGTGATAAAACATTGATGGATGCCCTCATTCCGGCAATCGAAGCAATGAGCCGGCTCAAAGGAACCAACGCCTCATTCACCGAAATTTTTCTAGCCGCAAGAGATGCCGCCAAAAACGGAGCCGCTTCCACAAAAGAATTGATCGCTAAATACGGTAGAGCAAAAAATCTCGGTGAACGAAGTTGCGGACATCTCGATGCCGGTGCTGTTAGTACCGAATTGACTTACGCCGCTTACGCTTATATTGTTGAAAATGCTGAAAAAAATTCGTAACCCGCCGAAAATTCTCTCCTTTATTCTGAAACAATAATTAACGTTTCATTTTTACCAATTTACCAACTTTTTAACTTTCCAATTTTTCAATTTATCCCCAATAACGCCCATGTTAAAAACATTCTTTAAAATATCCTTAAAATCATCCTTAAAAACATTGATCAAAACACATTGTTTTTTCGTTCTTCTATTATTGGCGGTCTTAACTGTAACCGCCAAAGCCCAGACAAATCCGAATACAACTCCTCAAAAAACAACACATCAAAAAACAATACCAACACTTGGAAAATTCGAGGATACGGTTCGGAATTACGCCTACCGAAGTCTGAATGATCCGCCAATTCCGGGTTGTTCGTTGTTTGTAGGCAGTTCGTCGTTTGCTCTTTGGGGCAAAAAACTTGAAACAATATTTGCCGAATACGATGCCGTCAACCGCGGTTTCGGCGGTTCCAATTTTGCACAAAATATCAATGCGCTGGAACGAATTCATTTACCGTACAAACCGGCGCGAGTGATTATTTTTTGCGGAACAAACGATATTGCTCAAGGAACCGATGTTGAAACAGTATTTCGTCATTTTAAGTATTACATCGCACGGCATTGGAATGCTAATCCATTGGCTGAAATTTATTTCGTTTCAACATCTCATGCTCCGGTTCGTGAAAAGTTTTGGCGGCAAGGCGATGAATTGTGTTCAAAAGTACAAGAGTTGGCATTGAAAACCAAAGGACTTTTTTATATTGACGTGATCACGCCAATGAATGGAGATGACGGCAAAGTCCGTGAAAATCTTTTTATCAAAGATCGGCTTCATCTCAATGAAGACGGTTACGCTATTTGGACGGAAGCGTTCAAAAAAGTTTTCGAAACGCAAAATAAAATCCGAACAAAAACAGATATTCGGGAATTGTTTCAAAATCGGAAAAATCTCGGATTGTTTGACGACCCTCGTTTTGCGGAGGACGGAATTGCGATCAATATTCCTCCGGCGGTTGATACAAAATTGAATATTGTGTTTATCGGTGACAGTATTACAATTGGCGGCGGAGAAAAATCACCGGCGGCACGATGTGCGGAATATCTGAAACAACAAGCCGGTGTCAGCGATGTTGAGTTTTCAAATCAAGGCGTGAGCGGTTTGACAACCGTTGATTTTTTGCCGTCGAAAAATAAACAGTTTCCCAAAATTCTTGAAACGGCAAATCAATTCAAAAACGATTCGTCCGGTCAACTTCTTTTTTCGATCATGCTGGGAACCAACGACAGTGCCGTAACAGGAACCAACGGTTCGCCGGTTTCGCCGGAAGATTACCGGCGGAATTTGAAGGAAATTGTTGATCGGTTGTTGAAGGATTATCCCGATTCGAAAATAGTGTTACACCGTCCGATCTGGTACAGTGATACGACACAAAACAATGCAACCTATCTTTTGGAAGGACAACTTCGCGTAACAGTTTACGCTCTCGAAATTCAATCGCTGGTCGATTTTTATTCACGAACTCCCGACAAAACACGCATTTTCTTGGGCGATACCAAAGCGTACAATTATTTCAAAACACATCACGAATCGGCAATGCGTCACGAAACCGGTAACAAAGGAACTTTTTTCCTTCATCCCAATGATCGTGGTGCCGATGTTTTGGGACGATTCTGGGGAGCCACAATTTTGGAATCCGTTTTGAAATAAAATTGAAGAAATAAAAGTATCAAAAATATAAAAATATTGTAACCGTTCACGGAGATTCGTTTAACAAGTTATCATAATGAAAAATTTAGTAGAGACACAATGCATTGTGTTTCTACAATTCAAACCAATTCTATCCATACTCGTGAATAATTACAAAATATTTTCAGGAAAAATGTTTCAGAAAGGATAATTTTCGGAGGACTCGTTGTGTTGTTGAATGGATTCTTCATCTTCAATCGGTAATCCGTATTCTTCGTCAAGCCAGCGACCCGCATCAAGCAACTTACACCGTTGCGAACAAAACGGCATCGCTACTCCGGGTGTGTCTTCAGAAAATGTGTTACCGCAAATTAAACATTTCAACAAATTTTTCGTAGTTTTCGTAGTATTAATTTTCATAATCTTAATTGTCTTAATTTTTCATAGTTTTAAGAATCCATAGATAAATCCGATAGATAAACTAAAAAGAAAATTTTATCGATTCTTGATTTTCTGCGTAACAACAGATAGACTAAATATTAAATTTATTTTTCAAATTTTTTTTTCGTTTTCATTTTTGAAAATTTATGAGTTCTGCTTCTATTGGTTATTTTGGTCCTTATCGTCTTTTGAACGTGGTTAATACCGGACAGTCAAGTCGGCTTTGGCAGGCTTATGACGATCAGAACCGTAAATTTGTCGGTATCAAAACTCTTTTGGATCAATATACCAAACAAAAAGATCAAATTCAAATCCTCAAATGGGAATATGATGTCGCATCAAAATTTTCTCATCCCAAACTAATTCATGTTTTTGAGTTTGGTTGGTATCAAAAAACGCCTTATCTTGCGATGGAATGGTTTTCTGCGCCAAATTTGAAAATGTGGATTAACCGCGGTTATACTCAATATTGTACTTATCTTCCGAAATTGATGCCGCAAATGGTTGAAGCACTTTTTTATCTTCACCAGCAAGGTTGGGTTCATCGTGATGTCAAACCGGATAATTTTTTGTTCAATAATGAATCCGGTGAAATGAAATTGATTGATTTTGCTCTTGCGCGTCGGATTGCTAAGGGATTGGCGAAACTTTTCGCAATGAAATCCAAAACGCAAGGAACTGCCAGTTACATGTCGCCGGAGCAGATTCGCGGACTTCCACCTAGTCAACAAGCGGATATTTACAGTCTTGGTTGCACATTTTACGAACTCCTAACCACGCGGTTGCCTTTTGCCGGTGAATCAATGAGTGATTTACTGAACAAACATTTAGCGATGTTGCCGCCGCCGGTTTCACAGCGCAATAAAAATATTACTCCTGAATTTGTGGCAATCTTGAAGATGATGCTTGCTAAAAAACCGGAAGACCGCCCTAAATCAACAGATGAATTATTGAAAATGATTCATGGAGTTCGGATTTTCCGGCGTTCACCAATACCCGAAGATGTCGTCTGAAATTCCCGCTGCTTAAACACTTTCAGTCGTAAAGAATCTAAGAGTTTCAATAATTTATCAACAAGTCCGATTATAACGAACATTCCGAATATTCCAAAAAATACTTTTGTGGCGAGAATAATTTGGGGTATTTTGGAAAAATTTTCTAAAAAAATGTTCTGGGTACTTTACAGGTTCGGCTATTAAACGATATAATCCATTGAAGTTGTTCGTTGAGGTTGTTCGTTAAAATTATCCTTGTTTATCTTTTTTGCATATCAAACGTTAGTTTTCACAAATCGGATTTTGCAAAAACATTTTTTTTGAAGTACACAATTTTGCTAGTCGATAAATTAGTTTGTCGGTGTAACTTCATGCTAAGAAGTTTTTGTGTTGTTTAGTCGTTAAAGTTGACATACTTTGACTCATTGACGGAAATATTCCAAATTACAATGTGAAAATAATTTTGTCTGTTTAGCGAAGATAAAACAAGAAAAATACTCGTTTCAACCCCAATTAACTTTCCATTAATTTCAAAATTAGGAAACTTCACTATTTAAAGAATTTACACCACGCGTTCGTTATGAGGAGAAATTTTATGCGTAATAAATTTTTGGGAATTTTGTTCGTTATTGCGGCATTTTCTGTAATTTTTTCGGAAATTCCATCTGCCAATGCCGGATATTGCGGAGCGGGAACTTGTTATCCCTGTATTCCGCGCTGCTGTGATTATGTTGATCATTGCGTTACTGTGATGCGGACTTGTAAAAAAGTCGTCTATGAAAAACAGCAAATCACTTGTTATAAAACTGTTTATAACAAAATTCCTGTTGCCCGAACAGTAACTTATTGTAAATATGTTCCCGAAGTTCGCACGCGGGAAATTCGTTACACTGTTTGCAAACCGGTTTGGGATACAAAAGTTAAAACCGTTTCGTATAATGTTTGCAAGCCGGTTTATGAAACACGAACAAAACAGGTTCCTTATACTGTTCACAAACCGGTTTACGAACAGAAAACCCGAACATGGACAGAATACAAACCTGTTTACGAAACACGCCAGAAACAAATTCCGTACACAATTTGTCGTCCGGTTTGGGAAACGCGTCAACGTGAATATATTGTGAACCGTCCGATTTACGAAACCCGTCAAAAGCAAATTCCTTATACTGTTTGCAAACCGGTTTATGAACAGAAAACACGAACTTGGACGGAATACAAACCTGTTTACGAAACCCGTAGCAAAGAAATTGCGTACACTGTTTGCAAACCGATTTGGGAAACTCGCCAACGCGAATACACGGTGAATCGTCCGATTTATGAAACACGAACAAAAGAAATTCCTTACACAGTTTGTAAACCGGTTTACGAACAAAAAACCCGAACATGGACGGAATACAAACCCGTTTATGAAACCCGTACCAAAGAGGTTGCGTACACTGTTTGCAAACCGGTTTGGGAAACTCGTCAACGCGAATACACGGTGAATCGTCCGGTTTATGAAACGAAAACAAAAGAAATTTCTTACACTGTTTGTAAGCCGGTTCATTACACCAAACAAGTTCAATATCGCTCCGGTCATTGGGAAAAACAGAGTTATCAGGTTCCTGGTCCGGTTGTCGTTAAAATGGTTCCGGTTTGTGACCCCTGTGCTCCCGGAGCCTGTACGGATGCTTGCACGCCGGCAGCGTGTGCGCCGTTGAAGTATAAACCGGTTAAAGTTCAATGTCCGCCGATAACTTGTTACAAAAAAGTTTGGGTGCCGGAATTGCGGGAAAAAACCGTTAATTGTGTTCGGTATGTTCCCGAACAACGAGTTAAAAGCGTGAACTATCAAGTTTGTAAACTTGTTCCTGAAATCCGTGTTTGCAATTACAAGGTTTGCAAAATGGTTCCCGAACAACGGGTTAAAAGCGTGAATTATCAGGTTTGTAAACAGGTTTCGGTACAAAAAAGTTGCAATTATACGGTTTGCCGGATGGTTCCCGAACAACGGGTTAAAACTTGTACGTATCAGGTTTGTAAACTTGTTCCAGAAACTCGTGTTTGTAATTATAAGGTTTGTAAAATGGTTCCTGAACAGCGGGTTAAAACCGTGAATTATCAGGTTTGTAAACAGGTTCCGGTACAAAAGAGTTGCAATTATACGGTTTGCCGGATGGTTCCCGAACAACGGGTTAAAACTTGTACGTATCAGGTTTGTAAACTTGTTCCAGAAACTCGTGTTTGCAATTATAAGGTTTGTAAAATGGTTCCCGAACAACGTGTTAAAACTTGTACGTATCAGGTTTGTAAACAGGTTCCGGTACAAAAAAGTTGCAATTATACGGTCTGCCGGATGGTTCCCGAACAACGAATCAAGGCGGTGAATTATCAGGTTTGCCGTAACGTGGTGGAAACGCACACCAAAAATATTTCGTATCGGGTTTGTAAACTTGTTCCTGAACAACGTGTTCGTCAATGTAATTATACTGTTTTGAAACCGGTAACTTGTGAAAAAACCGTAACGGGTTGTCGAATTGAAGCGAGCAAAGTTCCTTATACTGTAACACGATCTGTTCCGCGATTGGTAACTTACAAAGTTCCCGTACAAATTTACAAACCCAAACCGTGTGTTCCGCCGTGTTTACCGGTTTGTGAATAATTGTGAATAATATTTGTTGAATACAAAGATTCTTCAATTGTTTCAATTAGTTTGAGAAACGAAAAATACGAAACAGATGAAAATATTCATTTGTTTCGTATTTTTATGACCATTGCTATTGCCAATGTCTTTTGTCTTTTCGCTAACAGTAACGCAAACCAAATGGAAAAACAGTACGAATTTTGTTCCGATGAACTGATTGAACAGGCGAAATGGATTACTCCGGCAATTGACGACGCCAAACCGAATGAAGTTCATCGTCGAACAGTTGAAATTTCAGAATCCGATTGGCGGCTTGATCTTTTTCTTGCTCATCATTTTCCCGATTATAGCCGCACATTAATTCGGGTTGCTATTCAGAACGGCAATGTTTGTGTCAATCCTGAAAGTGAAAAACCAACCGCCGGTAAACCGTCTTATCGTCTTAAAGCCGGACAAGTTGTTCGATTTACGTTACCGAAAATTCCCCGCGAAACACCAAAACCGGAACCTATTCCGCTTGATATTTTGTACGAAGATGATGATTTGGTTGTCGTCAATAAACCCGTCAATATGGTTGTCCATCCCTCACGCGGTCATTGGTCGGGAACTTTGGTTGCAGCGTTAGCCTATCATTTCGGCAATAAACTGAGTACCATACGCGGTCCGATTCGTCCTGGTGTTGTGCATCGTCTGGATAGAGATACAACCGGAGCAATTCTTGTCGCAAAAAATGATATGATTCACGCCAAACTCGCTGCGCTGTTTGAACAACATCAAATTCAAAAAGAATATTTCGCTATTGTATTTGGTTGTCCGCATCTTGATCGAGATATGATTGACGCTCCCATCGGACTGCATCCAAAAGTTAAAGAAAAAATGTGTGTTACAACTCCCAATAATCCTAACGCAAAAGAAGCACAAACTTTTTACGAAGTTATCAAACGTTACGGAAAAATGACGGCGATTCGTTGTCTGCCTCAAACCGGACGTACTCATCAAATTCGGGTTCATTTGGCGTTTACCGGTTATCCGATTTTGTGTGACAGAATGTATGGCGGTCGGAAAATGATTACTCAAGAAGAAATTTTTGGAACATTGCCCATGTCCCTTGCCGACGACCAACCGACCGGAACAATACTCCTCAATCGTCAGGCATTACACGCTCATAAATTAAAATTCGTCCACCCCAAAACCAATAAAGAACTTGAAATTATCGCTCCTATTCCGCCGGATATAAAATCGGTGATCGACTGTTTGGAACGTAAAAATAGGAATTTGTAACGAATTTATAAAGGTAACTTCTAATAACCGCTTTTTTATTTAACGCAGAATATTTAACCACAGAGTTCACAGAGAAGAAAATTTAATTTTAAAAAGTTATTTTAGATCAAAAGTTAATGTAACCGTTCACAGCTGAATTTATAACGATTCCATAGAATTGCCTCAATGGTTTCGTGTTTATCTTCGATAACCTCATTTCAACCTAATTTTTCCTAACAAAACGATTCACCAAAAAAACCTCAGTAGCCAAATGAAGATAACACACAACAACCTCATTACCTCATTTATTATGAATATTTTTAATGAGGTAATGAGGTCGGATTTTTTATGATTTTTTGCTACTGAGGTTGTTTTGTTAAGAAAAATTAGGTAAAAATGAGGTTTGTTGAAACAATGACAATACGTTTTCGTAAATTCCACTGAATAGTTACAAATAAAAAAACACCAACTTTTTTAAATAGCCGTGAACGGTTACAAGTTAATTATGTACTCATTACACTTTAAAAGTCGGTTTTGTTAGAAAATATCACCTGGAATATTCTATTTGCCAATCTTGTAAATTCTGTTAATCCCGTCGAAATTTGTTGATTTTGTTCAAAAACGCAAACCGAATTGTCAAATGTGAGAAGTATGATATTAAATAACATTTTGATTCCAATTAAAAATTTACTCTGTGTTCTCTGTGGTTAAATAAAGTGGTTAAATAAAAAAACGGGTATTAGAAGTTACCATAAATAATTTAATTTTTTCATAAAAGGGTTTTACAATCAATGAAATTTTGGGCAGTTTATCCGGGTTCATTTGATCCGTTTACGTTGGGGCATCTTGATATTGTCCAGCGGGCAAGCCGGCTTTTTGAATATTTGGTTATTGGAGTTGGTGTTAATTTGGAAAAGCAGCCGCTTTTTTCAGCGGATGAGCGGGTTGAGTTGATTCGGCTTTCAACGCCTCATCTGAACAATATTAAAGTGGTTACTTATCAGGGGTTGACGGTTAAATTTGTACAACAATCAGGAGCGAAGATTATGATTCGCGGAGTGCGTCCGATCACGGATATTCCTGCTGAGTTGACGATGATGATGGCAAACCGTCGTTTGGCTCCAGATATTGAAACACTTTTTATGATTGCGGACGGCGAACTGGCGCATGTTTCCAGTTCGCTTATTAAAGAAATCGCTCCAATTGCCGATGAAGCGACATTCACCAATTTTTTACCGAAACCAATTGTCGGAAAAGTATTAGAACGAATTCAAATGGTTCGTGTAAAATAAAATGAGAATTGACTTTTTGATGAATGCGTACAATAATTGTCCGCAGATGACGTTGATAATCGCAGATAATTTTTGAAAATAATCTGTGTTTATTTGTGTTCTCTGCGGACAATTCTTTGTTTCCGTCTTAATTTCCAACTGTAAATAAATGAAATCAATTATTTATGAACATTCGACTGAATAATTACATAATTCAAACCAACCAAGTTACTCAAACCAATAAACATCACAATATTTATTGGACGTTTTGGTTTTTTATTCTGTGTTTTTGTTCTGTTGTAACATTTTCTGTTACAATGCTGTCAGTTGCGGAGGAACAGGCAGATCGGGAGCAGCGAATAATTGAACGGTTTTGGGAAATTCTGGTTAAATCACCGCGTCGAGGAACGACGTTTGATCGTGTTTATACTTATTACATTGATACCGGACACGTTGAGCAATTCCTTGAGCGTTGCCGAAATCTCACTGTGCAAAATCCGCAACAAAATAAATCGTGGATATTGTACGGTTTGGCGTCGGAACGGCACGGCGAAATGGAACAGGCGGCTCAGGCTTTTCAAACGGCGGTTCAACTCAATACCGAAGATTCTGTTGCGCCGTTTTATCTTGGCGAAATTCGGATTGCTCAAGGACGGTTGCGCGAAGCAATTAACGCATTGGAAATTTCTGTACAACGTAAACCGCAGCGTGCGGATATTCGAAATGTGTTACAAACATTGGGGCGGGCTTATGAACGGTTTGGCGATTCCAAAAAGTCGGAAAACATCTGGAATCAATTGGAAGAACTCTTTCCCGATGATGCTGAAATGCTTGTTCAAATTGCGGAACTTCTGGAATCGGAAAACCGTTACAGTGAAGCCTTAAAACGATACGAAAAACTAGTTACGAAATCTGACGATGAATTTTCTCGTCTTCGTTTTATGTTAGCCATTGTTGATATTAAACTGCAACAAGGTCATGAACAAGCCGCTCTTAATGATTTGGAAACATTGCTTGATCGTCTTGCGCCGGATAGTTGGCTTGCCGAATCGGTGCGAAACCGGATTGATCGGATTTTTGTGCGAAAAAATAATGAAACAGGTTTGGCGGAATTTTATCGTAAACGAATTGAAAAACATCCGACTGATTTTGAATCCGTCCGCCGTTTGGCTTTAATGTTGCGGCAACTCAAACAACACGATGAAGCACGAAAATTGCTTAATGTAACAATCGAAAAAATACCGTCTAATATTCCGTTGCGTTTAACATTGATAGACTTTTTAACGGAACAAAAAGAGATTGCGGCTGCTGTTGCTCAATATGAAACGATTAATCAACTTGCTCCAAACAATACGGATTATCTTTCGCGTTGGGGGCAACTTGTTTTTCAAGATACGGAGAGAGACGAATCAACACGTAAAACGGAATCGGTAAAAATCTGGACGAAAATAGTTGACGCCGATTCGGACAATCCTGTTGCGGCAATAACCGTTGCCGATCTTTTATTTCGCAACAAAATTTATGACGAGGCGGAAAAGTTTTATCGTCGGGGAATGGAATTACGACCGGACGATTTTTCGTATCGGGAATATCTGGCGATATTTTATCATGGTCGCGGACAAAAAGAAAAGGCTCTTGAAATATTGCGTCCGCTTGCGGAAAACCAAAAGCAAACTTCCGAAAATCTAACACAATTAGGAAATTTATTTTTGTCGCTTGGTTATGTTACGGAATCATTTGAAACATTTCAGCGTATTGCCGAACTTTTTCCGAATGATTTACAGGCACAGCGGCAATTTATTGAAGCGTTAATCAGAAGAGGTCAGCCGGACGATATGGAAGCGGCGGTTCACCGATTGACGCAGGCGGAACATCTTATTGAAACGGAAGAACAATTTGAATCGTTTTTGCAACAGGAAGTTCGGTTTCTGAAATCGGCACAAAAACTCGCCCAAGCAACCGAAATTCTTGAACAACAAATCGACGAGATACAAAATAGTAACGATAAAAATAAATCCGTTTTGCTTATTCGTGCGTTTTGGCGTCTTGCGGTTTATCGTCAGGCGGAAGTCAAAAGTCATGCGGCGACGCTTGCTATTGAAAAAGCGTTGGCTGTTGCGCAACCGTCCAATTATCGCTTGCTTCGTGTTGCCGCTGAACTGTTTGAGCAAAATGGTAACGGCGAAAAATCCGTTGAATTGTACAAAATTCTTGCGGAACGTGATACCGTATGGCGTGCCGATCATTTGAAACATTTGGCATTGCTGCAACTTAAATTGGGATACATTGATCACGCTATTGAAACAAGCCGTACATTAATTGGAATTGCGTCCGGTAATCCGGCTCATTTTCGGTTTTACGCCGATTTGCTTTTAAGTATCGGTAATTATGAAGAGGGAATCAATATTTTGCGTCAGGCGTTACGAATAGAACCGGGTGATATTGCAACACTTACACTTCTCGCACAAACATTGGCAAACATCGGTCGGAATGACGAAGCGATTGAAATGACCTGGCGGCTTTTTGAACAAACCGATCAATTATCCGCTCAATTATCAATTATTGAAACATTGGCAGATTATTATCAACGTTCCGGTCAAGTTGACAATTTGATAGAAAATCTTCAAAAACGAATACGTTCCGATAATAAAAAACACGAAGCGATGTTTGGGCTTGCCAGAGTTCAGACGATCATTTCCGATTTCGATGCTGCACGTCAAACACTTGAAAATCTCCTTGATATGCAGGTTGATCACACGACCGCTTCTCATGATTCCATTCTGTTGAAAGAACTCGTTTCCGTTGCGGAAAAGCAAAACGATTTGAATGCGGCGGTTCGGTATCAGGAAAAACTTTGTCAACTAACCAAAGATAATTTTGAAACAAATAAATTGTTTGAACTTTATGTTCAGGCGGGTGATACGAAAAATGCCGATAAATTATTTCTTAGCCGTATTCTTCAGAAAGCGGATTTGCAAGATCAACTCGAAGATATTGATTTGATGATTGGTCGCGAACAATACGATACGGTCAAACAAGTTTTGAGTTTTCTTGAAATTCACGAAACAGAAAACTGGGAAATTCCGTTTCGCCGTATTGCGGTTGATTCATATCTTGGCGGTCAATCTGTTACAGAATCCGTTATGGAATTTCGCTCTCTGTCCTTTCCGGCATCGCCCGCCAACACAACACCGGAAACATTCGGAACAATCAATTCCGTTTCCTCCGCATGGTTATTGCCGGGCAATCTTGATTCAAAAATTCAAAATTCATTTGAATTTGCAGACTCCGCACCCGCCGAATTTTTAACTTCACTTCGTTTGCAGCGTGAATTTTTTTCAACATTGTTCCGAAATCGTTTGCGTTACAATGAACGTTTTTTGAAACACAACACAGAAATATTGCCGCCGAAACCGTTTCTTAAAGTCAATTCATTTCGTGATGCGCGATTTCTGGTTCTCGGCTGGTTGCTCAAAGAGGCAATTGAACAAGATTTGAAGAATGTTAATAATTCTGATACAATTAATTCAAATGATGTTAATTCGCGGACAACTCATTCAAATAATTCAAACACAATCGATTCAAATGTTACAGAATCAGACCCGAACAAATTTATTAACTTTCGAAAAACTGTCGAGAAAATCCGGCAACTTTTGTCCGTTGAAAATGCGGCGAATGATGCGCCGTTGGAACAAATTCGTTTCGAAATTCTTCTGCTTGATCTCTGTCAACTTGATAATGGTCGAAACTCTTTGGCAAACGGAACCTTAAAATTTCAGATTGATCGTGATCTTTGTAACAGAATAATCTGGAAAAATGTTCGTAATCTTGGTTTTAACGGCGAAACAGATTGGCAACTTGCGGCGTTTCAAATTCTTTTGGCAGAAATTCTGGACGAAAAAATCGCAACACGATTTGCCGATATGACCGGAAACAAACAATTACTCGAACAAAAACTCGGAGAAATTCTGGACGAAAATTGTCGTCAACGACGCGGTTTACCGCCGCCTTTGCCGGCTCTCCGTTCGCAACTCATTCAATTTGCCGAATATCTGATACAACAAGCGTTTAAAAAAGCAGAATTTGAAAAAGCAGAATTTGAAAAAACAGAATTTGAAAAAGCAGAATTTGAAAAAACAAAAATCGCCGCAGAAAATAATTCTCCGAAAAATAATAATGTTCCGAAAAATTCTTCGCTAAATTCTTCGGTAAATTCTTCAAAAAACAATGATTCGTTGACGATCAATCAAAAAATTGATCGGCTCCTTGAAATTTGGGAAACCTTGGCGACGAGTGAAGATGCGGAACAAATTAAAATTTTTGAACAAAAAATTGCCCCTCGATGTCCGATGCTTGTTTGGATTCTAAAAACAACAGAACGTAAAACGGATATTGCCCGTCTGAAAACAACTTTAGAACAAGCCGCTCAACGAAATCCGGTTTTTCTTGCCGCTATTGCCGATGAACTTGGTATTTTGTACGATAATGACACGATTCTTTTTCTTGCGATTTCCGGTTACGATTCGCTTGAAAAACAATTGGAACGCATGAAGACGTGGATTCTCAACGCCGCTGAATTTCAGAACGAAAATGAACTGTTACAAAATGAACTGTTACAAAACGAACACTTACAAAATGAGCAGTTACAAAATAAAACATTTCATTTTGAACAGCGGCAATTACTTTGCGATGCGGCGATGAAATCACTTTGTTCTCTTTTGAAACCGGTTCGGTTTGGTCGTTGCGATTTTTTTGATAACCGTGAACGTGAAGTGTTGGAGATGCCGACGGAATTGTTGCGAAATTTGATTAGCACCGGCAATCAGACATCCAAAGCCCGTCTTGTTCGCCGTGTACTTGGTTTGGAAATGGAACCGAACCGGCGTATTCTTCGCTCGGAACATATTCGCCAAATTAGCGAATTGGAACACGAACTCAATATTCTTGCGGAATGGACTATAACGTTTCGGAATTATATTTTGCCGTCTTCAATTTCCGCACAAGAAACTCCAGCCGCTCAGAATATTCTGAAAAACAAGGAACTTCCGCCATTGCCCAAACCGCTTCTTAATTATCAACCGGAATTGATTGGACAACGTGTTGTTGATCGTACATTATTGCAGTCCGTACTTCAAAATAAAATTTATTATGCTCCGCTTTCGCCGTTTCAGGAAATCTTTTTCCGAATTGCCGTCATCAGGAAAATAATGGAAACGTATATTAAAAACGCTGAAATTGATACAAATATTAAAACCGACGTTAAAACACAATCGCTTTTACAATCATGTTTCAAAAACAAATTTAACGAACATTTTTCCAAACTTATTGAACAAGAAGAATTATTACGTAACGTTTTGGCGGATATTCCCGGATTAACGGAAGAAACGGAAAATGAATTTATGCGGCTGGAACGTCAACTTGAATCTGTACGAAAACAACGACTTGACCGGTCAGAACCGTCGGATACAGCGGAATTGCTTGCTCTTGCCTTGCTCAAAGCCAAAGCAAAATATTGGGGCGAAGTGATTTCGGTTTTGGACGAAATGGAATTTAAGTCGCCGCTGGATACCAAAACACGGGAATTTATTGTTGCTAATATTGGACTTCAACTCGAAAAAGAAAACAACAATAAAAACGAAAATTACCGTCAACGTACAGAAATTGCGTTGGATCGGTTGCTTGGTTATCGTCTTTCCGATCAGGAGGCGTTCAATCTGCTTCCGATTCTTGAACAATGGGGACGTGCAAATGATGCGCAAACTCTTCTTGATCGGTTGGTTATTTCTGTTTCAGATCGCAAAATTCAAAATGAATTGCTTCATCGAATGCAAGTTGCCGGAGAAAAACAAAAAGAAAACGCCGTTAAAATTTCGTTGCGAATTATTCAAAATACCGGATATTTTAACGATTCCCGACATTTTGCGCTTGACTTCTATATTTATGAAACAGCGTTGAAAATCTTGCGTGAATACGGTGAAATTGATTCTGTTACGGAACAACTTGAAGTTCGTTTTAAGGGACTTAAAGATAAAACCGATTCGTTAATTTTGCTTGCGAATCTTTATCTTGCCGCCAACCGTTTGCGCGAAGCGAAGGAAATTGCTCTTGAATTGGCGCAAAATCCGTCACGGGAAACAGATCGCCGCAGTGCAATTACCGCATTGCTTCAACATTTCGGCTTAATCAAACAACTTGAGGAAATGAATGAACGACTCCTTGAACGAACAACTCAACCGGATAGAAAAAATCAATAAACTCAAACGACCTTTTCTATAAACGTTACACCGACATATTCGCCGATTGTAAATCAGATAAGGGTTGGCAATTTGTGTTGCTAAAATATGTTGGATTTCAATTTTCGTCCGAAAACCCGTAAACAGGGTTAAATCGGCGAGTACACCGATGCAACGTTTCAGGCAAAACGTTGCCTACCTTATTGTTTACAATATTGTTTACAATGTTCTGAAATCGTCTTTGAGTGAACGGTACAAATTTTGATAAACCGGCATCGCTTTATCGTACATTTTTTTGGTTTTGGGATTTGGTTTTGTTTCTTTAACAATTTTGATGGTCGCTTTGCAGGCTTCCTGAATATTTTTGAACGCACCGGCTCCAACCGCTGCAAGCAAAGCAACTCCAAAAGCCGGACCTTCTTCGGAGTTAATTGTAACAACACGTTGTCCGAATACATCGGCTTGGATTTGACGCCAGAAAGGACTTTTGGAACCGCCGCCGGACGCACGAATTTGTTTGACCGGAATATTCAAACCCTGAAAAATTTCAAGCGAATCCCGCATAGAATATGTTACACCTTCCATGATACTTCGGACAAGATGCCCGCGACCATGAGCCAATGTTAAACCAACAAAACAACCTCGCGCAAAAGGATCCGCATGAGGTGTCCGCTCGCCGCTTAAATACGGCAAAAAATACAACCCCTCACTCCCCGCCGGTGTTTTTTCCGCTTCAGCAGTCAATAAATCGTACACATCCGCTTTTTTCTTTTTAGCCTCCGCAACAAGTTCCGAACAAAGAGCATTGCGAAACCATTGGAGCGAACCGCCGGAAGATAAATTGACTCCCATTAAATGCCATTTTCCACGAACCGCATGGCAAAACGTATGAATCCGACCAAGCGGATCAATTTTTACCTCATCACTGTACACAAACATAACACCGGAAGTTCCAATAGATGTCGATAAAATTCCTTCCTGAACAATTCCGTTACCAATAGCCCCCGCAGCACAGTCTCCCGCCCCGCCAACAACTAAACAATCAGTTGTTAAACCGAGTTGTTTTGCGGCACTTTGGGTTAGATTTCCTGTAACATCTTCGGATTCATACACGCGTCCCAAAAGATCAATGTCTAATTGTAACGCCGAAAGTAATTCTGTTGACCAATTCCGGCGTGCAACATCCAGCAAAAGCATTCCGCTGGCATCGCTTACTTCTGTTGCATATTCTCCCGTCAAACGCCTGCGAATTTCATCTTTGGGCAGTAATACTTTGCGGAGTTTATCGAAATGTTTTGGTTCGTTGTTTCTCAGCCAAAGAATTTTTGGAGCGGTAAAACCCGTCAACGCAGGATTGGCAACCAACCGGATTAACGATTCACGCCCATTAACAGACTCCAACTCCAATGACATACCTTGCGGTAATGTTCCCAAGTGAAACGATTCGACAGACTTTTCGATTTCATGACATTCCGCAACCGTTCGCTGGTCATTCCAAAGAATTGCACGCCGAATTACCTTGTCGTTTTTGTCGAGAAAAACGCTGCCGTGCATTTGACCGGACAACCCAATCGCTTTAACATCAACAGGTTTTAGCCGTGCTTTTTTGATAACATTATTGACGGTTTTAACAGTTGCGTTCCACCAATCGTCGGGTTCTTGTTCACTCCAAAGCGGTTTGGGCGTAAAACAAGGATATTCCTGAATATCGCTTGCCAGAATTTTACCGCTTGCGTCAATTGCCAATGTTTTCGTACCGGATGTCCCAATATCAATTCCAAGAAAAATCATAGTTCGGAAACCGCAATCATGTACGGTATTTTATTATTTGTGTTATTCAATTTGTTCGATGAAAACCACGCCGGTTACAACATCTAAAACATAAACAGTATATAATAACGAACCGGAATATGTCAAGTAACTAAGGAAAGTTAATAGTGAGCAGTGAATATTGAATAGTTGACGCAAGCGGATTAAAAACATTTTGGTAAATAATACGCTTGCGTCAACTATTCAATATTCCCCACTAACTATTAACTTTTCCTATTTTCTTAACAATGAAATACACACTGATAAAAACTTGTCCGCAGATTACGCAGATAATCGCTGATTATTTTTATAATACAAAAACAATCGGCGGACAAAATTATTGGTATCTTCTGCGGACAAATTTTTTATTTCAGTGTTTTCTGGGACTAAGAAAATAGAGTTACTATAAACATTTATTCAATTACGTACTGAAATTCGCCTTTTTCCGTTGTAAAAATTAAAAAGCCGTCTTTGAAAACGGAGGGAACATCACGAATTTTTTTATCGTTGCTATCAATAGCAACAACTTTTATTTTATCCGCATCAGGGATAAGTACAGAAACTTCTGTTGCCGGTTCGTCGGGAAGCGGTGTTAATGTATTGCCTTCCAACAGAAACGCTCCTCGTGTAAGTAAATTTCCGTACAAAATAGGATTTTTCGGCGGCATCAACCGGTTTTGAAGTTCGGCATCGATTCCCTT
This sequence comes from Planctomycetaceae bacterium, assembly GCA_031276415.1. GTDB lineage: Bacteria > Planctomycetota > Planctomycetia > Pirellulales > Thermoguttaceae > WRKP01. The sequence goes on along the minus strand of JAISNF010000396.1, from coordinate 7,218 downwards.
CAACACTTGTTCTTCTTCCAACGTTAAATCGGAAATGTTACCATCCGTTCCACGAACAATATTCAAAACACCAATACAGTAACGGCAATTATCATTATCGTTACTTATCAAACGGACACGATGACCATTGCCTTGTGAATCGTACATTCCAACAAGTAAACGGTATTTTCCCGCTGGAATATCGTTTGCAATTCCTGCAGGAATCATTGGCGTAACAATTTCATCGTCCCATTCCGTAACAGGTTTCGGCTTATGAACACCATACACTGCCTTGATTCCTTCATTTTTATTGTTGCTGGTTTTTCCGTCTGCCGAAACTAAATGTACAAAAATTGAATAATCCAGCGGAGCAGGTAACTTAGCCGTCCAAGAAATTTCACATTGAAACCGATTATCACCCAAATAACGAAACGAATTTTGTTTTAAACGAACCCGAATTGGTAAGAGTTTTTCAATTGTCTGTTGACGACTATTAACGTACAATTTTGAATTGCTCAAAGAAAATTCCGCAACACCACCTTCTTCAGTCCGAAAAATTGACGCTGTCCCGCCAGAACCGTTTGCTAAAAAACCATACGGCGGTAAAATAAATTGGCACCGAGCTCCAACATTTTTGAATTGATCAACTTCCGGCAAAATCCAATCGTTTTCGCTACGATTAACATAGACAATTGTTGTACGTTGACCATCCTGTGATTTCCAGACAATTTTCTGCTGATGAATATCACCGTCAACATATTCAACAGAATCAATTTCACAATCAGCAAGTTCCCGCAATATTGGTTGAAGCAACCAATATTTTCGTACAGCCCCGCGTGTTGCACAACCAAGATCAACCATTGGCGGATGTCCGGTCAGTATTTCAGTTGCAATATAATTGTCACTTTCAATTCCGTGCAATAACCGACCGCGTCCATTTTCAAAACGGTTACTATAACCGGCTCCATGTAACGAAAACGTTGTGTGATTCACGGCATCAAACCAAGGAACGCGTTCCTTGTCTTCACAGGGAATGTACATGTGAAACGAACCCGGATATTTACTGAGATAAGAAAATCCGCAATCAGCCCCGTCAAGATGCCCAATCAAAAAATCATTTCCCGATTCACTAATTGTCGGAGCATAAAATTCGTTGCGTTTTTCATCAGACAAATTTTGACGAGGACGTGATGCTTGAGTTAAATGTTCACGGATAATATCGAAACATTCACACCAATAATGCAATGTTTCGTTTCGTGTATGAAAATTTCCGTAACGGTCATAAAAATCAATGGGCGGTTCAGAAGAAAAAACATCGACAAAATAACACGTTTGCGGAAGTTCTGGAGTCATCAGCCCAATATTTCGTTTCAAAAATTGTTTGAATTTATCGGGACGGAATTGATAACTTCGTGCATCAATACTGGAATTGAGCCATGCTTTTCGCGGTTGACCATGACGTTCAAAGGACAAAAGATCAATATTGTAACCTTCGGCATCAGGATAAAAATCAATATAATTATCATGCAAACCGTACAAGATTCCGGCTTCATCACATTTTTTCAATGCATCTTGCATTTCGGCAAGTGTTCCTGTACCAGAATGAGGAGGCCAAATATCCGGCAAACGATTATCATAACCGTAACGCTGCCAACTATGAACAATAAAAAGTGAATCGGTCAAACCGTATCGAATAGCGTGGTCAATTATTTCATGATGCCGTTTGAAACTTCCGCCCCAAATATCGAAACAAAATCGTCCCGCCTTTGTTTTAACACCCGCAGCCGCTTTCTTGGGATTCAACGGACGATACCGAATAGCACAATCAAACATTCCATTGATACCGGGAAGTAATGTCATTATTGTACCGGAACAAGTTACGATTGTTGCGATTTTTTGTTCAGGATCAACGGTTAAATTCACCGGCGGTGTTGTTGATGCTTGGAGAACAGCAATTCCAGATGGATATTCAAAACCAACATGCGATGTTGAAAGTCGTGTCCCGTTGGCATTTATCACAAAACGTTTTTTCGGTTTGACAACACAATAACCGTGACCAAAATAAACTCTTTCCGCTACAACATTTGCCGCTCCGAGTTCAACCGATGAAATCCATGCGGGTTCGGAACAATCAACCGAAAATTGAATTGCCGCTCCGTTTTTCCAAAGCGAATATTTCATCACCGATTTTTCGTTACCGATGCTGATGTTTTGTGTCCATGTGTATTTTTCGGTACATTTTTCAATGTGTTTACCGATCTGTGTTTCATCGGTTGTCTGATTGTCCGTCGGCATCCATTTTTCGGCGGCAAGTATTGTAGGAAAAACGGTAAACTGATTTTCTTTAACAGAAACCTTTATACCATCGTACACGACAAATTTTTCCGGTGAACCAATCGCAATTTTTCCATCAATAAATCCATATTCGCCAAATGTTACAACAGCACGCAATCCGCCATCCAACGGAAAAGTTTTTGTACGTTCTGAAATTTTCTTACCGGTTTTCATTGTTTCCGTACACTCTTTAAGCAATACGGATTGTTGTTCGGCAAATGTAAGCCCGTTATTAGCAGGAATTGTATTTTGTATTAAATCGGTTACATTTTCAATAAGTTGACCGTGTTGCGGATTATTGGTTTGCCAATTCGGATTTGGTGTAATCGTCGATTCAAACGGTTGAACAACAACGGCTTTCGATGGAACTCCTTCCATTTCCCATTCGGCGATAAGATAAATTGGATAATGAACAGAAAGCGTTCCGGTTCTTCCCACTACGGCAATATTAATAGTTGTTTCACTTTTTGCCTGAACTTCAATGGTTTGAATCAATTTTTTCTTGTCATTTTCCGCTTCAATAAACTCAATGGTTTCAATTGTTGAATACGTCAACTTGACGTTAAGCGGTATATTATCATTGTTTTTGAAAATCGTTTTGATTTTAAGCGGTTCATTGAGTTTTCGCATGACATCCGGTTTCTCAATATTAACCGTCAATACTCCAACAGTCGCCTTGTTGGAAGTGTAAGCAAACAAAAAATCGTTACATAACAAACAGAACAATAAACCAATAAACAAACAATAATTTTTTTGTGTCATGTTAAAACTTTTTGTTAAACATTGGTTAAATACTTTTTTGAAAATCTAAAAAACAGAAACGATTACAAGTTTCAATTCATTGATAAATTGAATGTATAAACATATCACATTAAATAGTAAAAACAATAACCTCATAAAAAAATTCCCGTCTGGTTTCAACAACAAAAAATTGTCCGCAGATTTCGCAGATAATCGCTGATTATTTTTATAATACAAAAACAATCGGCGTCCATTAGCGAAATCTGCGGACAAAATTATTGGTGTCTTTTGCGGACAATTATGGTTCCGGTCGTGTTTTTTTGAAATCAGTCATGTCGGCTTCAGGATTTTCAAGCATGATTCGTTTTCCTTCTTCAATAGCGTTGCACATTTTGACGTAATCGGCATCTTTTGTGTTCAAAAAAAGAAGTTGATCCGATAATTCCGTAACAGTTCGTTTGATTCCCTTCACCGCAGCAATTCCGCGACCGCCTGATGTTGGAACGAGGTGAGCGGTTAAGGCGGCACTTTGTTTCGGATTATCCAAATTGATCCAGGCATATCGCCCAATCCAATCACGATGTTGCGGTTGATCAAATGAACCATGACATTCTGTACATCGGCGATTATAGACTTCGAGAAAACGTTGCGAAAACCACGATGAATATTGTCCCGAAATAGGATCGGCAAAACGATCACGCCGACCCGCAGCATTGGGACGAGCATGTGCGTAAGTTCCATAATACGGAACATTAGCATCCATCCAATAATAAATTTTTTGCCGATCTTCCAATGTCATATCGATTCCGCCGTGATCCGATTCAATAATTTCCGTCAACCTGCCGGCATACGAACCGGTAATATACGGCTCACTCACAGAAGACGGCGTCATAAGCAACCAGAAAAAATGTACAAGCGGTTTTCCTTTGGCGGCTTCTTCCTGTAACATTTTTCCCGTTTCCATATTATGCTGCCGATAAGAACGGCTTGTTCCAAGAAGATGATCGTAAGAAACACTGAAGAACCGCGTTTTACCGCCTGTTAAATCGTAACCGGCTTCGGCTTTTTCGCCATTGTGACACGAAACACAATATTTATCAAGAACCGGCTGAATAACCGTTGGATAATCAAAAACACGCTCATCAGGAAATTCATTGAGCCGTTTTCGTTTCAACAACCAATCAGGACTTTTCGGAACAACAGGGGCTTTTCGTGCGGCAATTGGTATTTGAGTAAAGGGAACGGGAGCCGCATCACGATTTTCGTGACAACCTGTACAACTCAATTGTTCGCCCGGCATCACCTGAAGAGCCGACATCATCCTAAAAACTTCACGCCCTTCCGAATCAAGCCCTTGCAGATAAATTTCACGTAACGCCGGAACAACAAAATGCGCCGAACCATCCGTTTCAATAGAAACCGTTCCCCAATCGCGTTTGGCGTAATAAGTCCCGTAACTCATCACCGGAGATTGATCGTAAGCCCGATTGACAAGGTCTTCCGTTTTACGAATTTGTTCCATAATTCTTAACGCAACAATTTTTCCCGGTTCAACAAGCCCTTGAAGTCCTTCGTTGACATTCATTAAAATTAATGTTCCGGTAGGAATTTTGTTACCGGGATTGTTGAGTTCTTGCGGTGTTGTTGGTTGAACACGGTCAACAACCAACGCTCTTGCCGGAGCAGTTGTCAACGGCATGGGAAAAAAACAACTTTGCTCTTTGTCCTCAAAAATCAAGCGTTTTTCGCCATTTCTGTTCAACAAATATAAAGCAAACCGCTTTTTCCCGTCACGGTAATAACCCGTACCATCGCCGTAACTGCACAAAAATTGTTCGTCGGAAAGCGGAAACGGATCACGATAACCCCAAGGAAAATTTCGGTCGCCAACACTGGGAACATCTTTCGTAACATAAATAAATCCTTTTCCTTTGGCACCTTCGATACCTGCGCTACGATCAATCAGACCAATCATTCCGTGTGGATAACCGTGATGCGGAGCGAAAGTTGCGAGAAGAAGATCGCGTTGTTCGGGAATCTGACGGGCTTGCCAAAATGTTCCGACATCACGTATTGTGTTACCGAAAAACAATTGATAACCTGTTCCGTCAGGATTTTCCGTCCATAAACTCTGGCGAAACGTTAAATCACGATCAATATATTCCCAGCGAGTAAACAGAACACGCCCGTTGGACATCATTTGCGGACTAAAATCAGAAAGCGTGTTCATACTGATACAAGAAATAACCGGACTTTGACCCGGCGCAAAATTTTGTAAACGATGTAAATTTGATGACGGACCCGGCTGACAAACGGTGTAACCAAAACGCCTTGTTGAAACAAAAATCAAATCGCCCGCCGGCGTTTCACAAGGACTGACATCATGATACTGACCGCTTGTCAATTGCCGTAATCCATTGCCGTCAACCCCAATACACCAAAGATGCCAAAAATTCTCACCGCGTTGACGATACGAAAAATAAATAGTTTTGGCATCCGCAGAAAGATTCATATCATAAATACACCCGTCAGGATCAGAAAATATTGTACGGATTTCTTTTTCAGGCTGTGCGGGTTCCATCAACCGAATAGAACACCCCGCTGCGATTGGTTTTCCCATCCAAATATCGTTACCAACAGAGTGAGGACGTGTGAACGGATGACGCGTTACAAAAAGAATGGGCGGAAGATTTTTCGTTTCCAATGTCGAAGCCCATGCGATTTCCTTTTTAATTTGTTGCGGTGAACGGAAAGGAACAGCAACCCAATCATTGCCGTCTTTTTTAATTTTCAAGTTACGGTATTGAGCGGAACGTTGCCAGGTTCGCAAAGCGATTCCGCCTGAACGAACAAGACCGGACGTTTTGTCCTCATATTTTGCAACAGTTTTTCCGTCAAGCCGTACATCAAATGAAGTTGCGTTAAAAAGAACATGCAACGTCAACCATTTTCCAGTAGGAACATCGCAAGCCGATTGTTTAATCGGCTGATAATTATGACGATGTAAACCGATATTGACATGATGATTTTCCGGACTCACTGCAATTTCGTAACCGATAAAAGCGTCGGATCCGCTGCCCGGTTCGCTGATTTTCAAAATGATTCCGGCGTTACGGTACGATTTTTTATCTGTTTCGGGCAGAAACATATCAACAGACATTTCGCCGTCGGTTAAATTTTGAAACGTTTCGTTATTATAAACAAGTTTTCCAGAGCCGTTTCCGGTAATCACGCCGTTACCGTCAACCGCCCAATCGCCGTCATAACGGCTAAAATTTTCAATCCATTCTGCCGTCGAATCAACCGGCGGCATTGCAAGAATTTTCTCCAATACCTCGTCCGCTGAAACGAAACAAAATTCCGGTTGGATTAGAGAAAACACTAAACAATAACTTGCAAACAATGTAAAAAAACAGCAACAATAATTTAATTTTAACATGGTATTTTACAGTAAAAAGAGTAACTAAATTATTACATAACGGATAAACAAAACAGATATATTCCTATTTTGTTTATTACCGTACAATGATTATCGTATTAAAATAATCCATATATTGACAACTGTCAACAGGAATTTGGACAAACAAGACAAAATAGCATAATTGTTGATAAAATAACATAGACAGTAACAATGATAACTGTCTATGTTATTTTTTGCTACAGAGATCAATTTTGGGAACTACGGAAAAACGAAAAACGAATTGCCAAAACCATTTATAATTCCGCATTGCGAAACTCGCCATTAAATCTGACCCCGCAAGGGGTCAAATATAAATAAAAATTCCGTTTGTTCTATAAATATGTGACCCACAAGGGGGCAAGTTTATCCTACATTTATTGTCGAAACATTACCTACCTTGTGAGTTTGTAATCATTAGGTAGGCGATGTTTCGGCGAAACGCCGCAACGGTTGATGTTAATTCGATTTTCCCGTCATAAACAAAATAAATTGATTATTTTTCAAGAATTTTGCCGAATATTTACAAATCCGAGAAAAAAAGAAAATATCCCCCCTATTGACACTGACGGAAGTTATGATACGCTTTGAAACTGATTCGACCACAATGCGTTATTTCTTGCCGAGTTGTTTCTCGGTAAACGTGTTGGCGGTTATTTTAAGAAATTAGGAAATTTTGCAAAGGAGATTGATGATGGAAAATTTAA
>JAISNF010000181.1 GCA_031276415.1 Planctomycetaceae bacterium | reverse complement strand
GAAAAAAAACTTTCTTTGTGTTAAAAATCCTTAGTGTTGAAAAAAATAATTATTCATTGGAATTTTCGTAAATCAATTTATATCAGTTTCAAGTCTAAAATCAAGAGGTAGCCAAAACCCTTCCGTAAAACATTGTCCGTAAAATATTGTCCGCAGATTTCGCAGATGGACGCAGATTATTTTTTTGTTTTATATTTTAAAAATCATCTGCGTAATCTGCGGACTTGTTTCTTTTGTCTGTGTTCTTTGCGGTTAATAAAAGGGTTAATAAAAATAAAATTGTGGTTTTTAGAAGTTTCCCAATTATATTTCACTTCGTTTCCAATCGAGAATGTCCAGTTCAACCTGGCGATTAAAATCGCTGATTCGGACTTTGAACGCAATATCAATCGGTTTATGAAACGGTTGCATTTCGTCAAACCAGTTTCTACGGTTGAAAGCAACCCCGCGAAGTACAACACTCCCCTGATAAAATTCGGCAGAAAAATGATTATTGTCTTTGCCCATTGTTTTGGCGTTTTGTACCAAAATTTTTTCAGCGGCAAAAATTGGACGCGGATTGGCACAACCAAACGGAGCAAGTGATAAAATTTGTTCAACTGTTGATCGGGTAAACGCCCCAAGCGGAAAAATTCCATCAATAGATAATTCCGCAATTCGTTCTTCTTCGGTAATTTGTTCCGCCACAATATTACAAAATGCGGTTCGGAAAGCATCAATTTTTGTTTCGTCAATTGTCAAACCGGCTGCCGCTTCATGACCGCCAAAACGAATAAGGAACCGTCGACAAGATTCCAACGCACCATAAAGATTGAACCCGGCAACACTTCGGGCAGAACCAACCGCCGGAATATTACCCATTTTGTCTTTGCCCAAAAGAATGACCGGACGATGAAACATATCAGCCAATCGACCGGCAACAATTCCAATCACCCCACAATGCCAATCCCCGGCAAGAACAAACGCCGAATCATTAACAGAATCAAATTGATCATGAATTTGTTGTTCGGCTTCTTTAGCAATTCGTTTTTCCAACATTTTTCGGGATTCATTGAGTTCATCGATTTCTTTGGCTAGTTCTGTTGCGCGTTTGAGGTCGTTACAAATTAACAGTTCCACCGCCAAACCAGCCTGACCGAGACGCCCTGCGGCATTGAGACGCGGCGAAAGTTGGAAAGCCGCATATTCCGAGTCAAGTCGGGTTTTGCCTTCAACATATTTTGCAACAGCAAAGAGTTGTTTAATTCCTATCGAAGACTTGGGCGAATAAAGATATTGCAAACCGCTCCGAACCAAAGCACGGTTTTCATCTTGCAACGGTACAAAATCGGCGACAGTTCCCAACGCAGCCAAACCAAGCATTTCGGTAAGTCGTTCCCGAAATTGGGGCGGAACCGGTTTGCCGCGACCATTGAAAGCGAGTTGCCCCAATGCCCACGCAACTTTGAGCGCAACCGCTGAACCACAAAGCAACGGAAACGGATATTTTTCCGCCAGCCCGATTTCTTTCGGCGTCAACGATTGAGGCGATACCCATTTTCCCATAAACCGAACAAGTTGCGGATGAGTAATAGCGGTTGCATTGGGGAGTTCGGCTTTGGGAGTGTGGTGATCGGTGATCAGAAGTTTGACGCCGTATTCTGCCGCTGTTTTCGCTTCTTCAATACTGGCAATACCACAATCAACTGTAACAATAACATTGGTTCCGTTTTGCGCTAATTTAATAATCGCTTCGGAATGAAGTCCGTAACCTTCGTCAAACCGGCTTGGAACATAATAATCCGCATCGGCTCCCAAATCTTTGAGAATTTGCCGAAGAATCACAATTCCTGTAATTCCGTCAACATCGTAATCTCCATAGATCACAATTTTTTGTTTACTCTTGACGGCGTTCAATAAATGTTCCGCAACTTCTTGACAACCGGGCAAAAGAAAAGGTTCACGTAAATGATTTTTCACATTAGCATTCAGAAATGTGTCGGCGGCATCTGGTGTTTGAATTCCTCGTGCAACCAACAACGCCGCCGTCAAATCCGAAATTTGTGTTGAAATCGAAATTGATCGGGCTAAATTGCTATCGTACTTACAAAAGATCCAACGTTTCGGCATTGACAGAGAAAATCCTGTAAATTCTGTTGTTTCCGTCACAATCAGTTGATCTTGTCCAAAAACGACCGAATTATAAAATCGAATTGTCAAATGTGAGAAATATACACTAATAAACAACGAACAACATCCGGCAATCAATAATTTACCGGATGTTGGAAAGTGGGTTTTGTTTTATTTCTGTTTTATTTCTTTTTCTCGTTATGAATGGTGTGTTTACGGAGTTTGGGGCAATATTTACTGAGTTTCAGTTTTTCGCCTCCGGGTTTTTTTCGGATGGCGTAATTATATTCACCGGTTTCTTCGCAAACTAAAAACACGGTTTCCGCTTTCTTTTTGCTTTTTTTTCCAGCCATAGTTTTGGTTCCTAAAACAGGTTTTGTTTACCTGATTGTTAAAAATTACTAAAAAACAGAGTTAATACGGTAAAGGCGTTAAGTATAACCCAGAATGTCTGTAATGGAAGATGGGGGTATAATATACATATAAGGCACTTCTAAAAACTCAAATTTACTTTTTAAAACCACAGAGAACACAGAGTTCACAGAGAGGAAGTTTTAGTTTTATTTCTAATTGGAAATAGTAAATAGTAAATTAAAAATAAAATTTAATTTCCATCTAACAATTTTCTCTGTGATCTCTGTGGTTTAAAAGATAGTTATATTTTAAAAAGAGTAACCGTTCATGGCTATTTAAAAAAATTGGTATTTTTTTTATTTGTAACTATTCAGTGGAATTTGCGAAAACGTATTGTCATTGTTACACCAAACCTCATTTTTACCTAATTTTTCCAAACAAAACAACCTCAGTAGCAAAAAATCATAAAAAATCCGACCTCATTACCTCATTAAAAAATAATCATAATGAGGTAATGAGGTTTGGTATTGAGTGGCATTC
>JAISNF010000102.1 GCA_031276415.1 Planctomycetaceae bacterium | reverse complement strand
CCAAGATGTTTGTAATTCCGCATTGCGAAACTCTCCACTTTCCACTCTCAACTATCAACTTTCCTTAGTCCCTGCGGGACTTAGGAAATATTGAATTTTTAGAAGTGTCCTAATTTATTATTTACATTTCGGTAAATTTATGTGGTTTGGTGATTGGAAATGTTTTTGAGTCCTCGCAAAAATTCACACAGAATACCAAAACCAAATCCGAAATGAATTGCCGGAAAAACAATTGGTAGAAAAAATAGAATGGAAAAACGATGATTCAAAATTGTAATCCGAATAGATTCAAAAAGAATAACAAAAATATAAAAACAAAAAACCGAAACATAAATATTAAACAATACCGGATACACCCAACAAAATAATAACCCGAAAATCACCCCAAAAACAAAAAAACCAAGACCAAAACTTTTTAACGAAAAAGTCTCCCGATGTTTCCGAAACAATTTTACCCTGCCACGACCGTAACGGTTCATCTGAAATATAAGACCCGTCAGCGTCTTTCGCGGAATATAATAAATTGCAATTGCCGGATCAAAATAACAACGGAATTTCATTTTATCAATACGATAATTCATTTCAACATCCTCACAAGCATCAAATGTTTCATCAAACTTGCCGACTCTTTCAAAAATCTCTTTGCGATAAGCAACCGCAACACTAATTGCCGGAGAAAATTGCGCCTGACCAGAATAAATAAATGAATCAGGATGATGCCCCAATCGACTACGCCGAGCAAAAGCAATTGCCCATTGAAGTGTTGACGCTCCAGTCATTTCAAGCGGCTGCGGACGCCCAAGACAATCGGCTTGAGATCGTTCAAATGCCGTATCAATATTTTTCAACATGGCACGGTTGTCAATAAGACAATGACCATCAATAATAAGAACAATATCTCCCTGAGCCTGTTCAATTCCAATGTTTCGGGCAGCACTCGAAAACCGTTTCGGATTTTCAAATAACCGGATATTGGAATATCGTTCCGTATATTTTCGTACAATTTCCTGCGTAGTGTCTGTGGAACAACCGTCCACCACAAGAATTTCAAACCGATCCGTACAATAATCCTGCTCCAGCAAACGATCCAAAACTCCCGCAATATATTGCGATTCATTGCGAACCGGAATAATAATACTTAGAAATAACATAACTGTTGCAATATTTTTTTCTTATTGTACGTAAAAAAATGCCGTAAAATAACAACAAACCAATTTTATCGGCTGATAATTTTTAACGGTTCATTCATACTTCCGGTACGATAACCAAGAATGTCAATGGAAACATAAATAAAACCAATTTCCTTAAACCGGTTGTAAATGATTTCACGTAACTTTTTATCGGACAATTTTTGAAAACCGTTATCATCGGTTTCAATTCGGGCTAAATTACCATGAAAACGTACACGAACCTGACGGAAACCGGAATCAAGCAAAAATTGTTCCGCCTGATCAATCATGGTCAGGCGTTCTTTCGTAATATCTTCACCGTACGGAAAACGCGACGAAAGACAGGCAAAACTTTGTTTGTTCCACGTCGGTAATCCTTGTTCGGCGGAAAGTTGCCGAATATCGTTTTTGGTCAATTTTGCGTAACGAAGCGGACTTAAAATCCCAAGTTCCGAAATCGCCTGAAAACCCGGTCGATAATCTCCTTCATCATCGGCGTTGGAACCTTCCGCAATGTATCGAATATCATAAGAATCCGCAATGTTACGAATTTTTGTGAAAAGTTCCGTTTTGCAAAGATAACACCGGTTGATTGGATTTTTGGAAAAACCTTCAATATCCAATTCTTCCGAATCGACAATAATATGTTCGATTCCGTTTTTTTGAACAAAATCAGCGGCTTCATCCAGTTCCCGTTTCGGAAAACTGCATGATCGGGCGGTTACAGCGACAATCCGGTTTCCCAAAACCATTTGAGCCGACCAGAGCAAAAATGTTGAATCTACTCCTCCGGAAAATGCAACCGCAAGACGATCAAATTGATGCAAATATTCTTTGAGATGAGCATGTTTCGCTCTTAATGTTTCCATAATTTATTTTTCCGAATATATTTATGTTTACCGTGTTTTCCTGAAACTAACAATATTTCTACCGTCAATAATTTAACATTTTTTGAAATTGTTTACGATAGGAAATCAAAATAAAATATAATAGAGTTGTTCAAAAACTTCAGTTTTTGAACAAAATCAACAAATTTCGACGAGATTAACAGAATTTACAGGATTGGCAAATAAAATATTCCAGGTGATATTTTTCTAACAAAACCGAATTTTAAAGTGTAATGAGTATAGTGGAGAGTTTCGCAAGCGGAATTATTACCAAAATGTTTGTAATTCCGTATTGCGGAACTATCCACTATCCACTCTCAACTTTCCTTTGTCCCTGCGGGACTTAGGAAATATTACGGAATTTTAACTGAACCGAGACGTTACTAAATAAATACAAATTTCTCTTCTCGGTGAACTCTATGTTCTCGGTGGTTAAATAAGTGGTTAAATAAAAAACCGGTTATTAGAAATTTGGCATAATTTCATGTTTTGATACCGGCAAGCGGATTTGGTCCATAATCGGTGAGATTCAGATACAAAAGAACTGTTGCAATAATTAAAGCAACTACGGAAAGACCAAGCAACAATGTATAAATATCCGGTGCCGGTTTTGGTTTCCGAATTGTTATTGGAGTTTCGGAAGGCGTTGATGAAGTTGATGAAACAGTTTCCCTTGCCGGTGTTGTTTCGGTTGTTTCATCGCCTTTTTTCTTTTTTCTGAAAGAAATCATTGTCGTAAATAAATTAGTACAAAATTAACAAAATGAGCCAATGCCAATGAGCGGAAGTTTCTATTTTATTGTTCAATTAGTGATTATGTTGTCAATTTATCAATTTATCGTGCGGTTAGTTCGGCAGTATTGATAAATTCGACGTTATCACCACGTTGAACGGTTCCTCGCCGAAATTCCGGCATAATAGTTGCGGCGGCGCGGTCGGATTCGGTGCGTTCTATTTTAATTTTTCCGATATACGAACTTCTTCCGTCAAGATTTCGGACAACATCCAATTCATGACCGCGAATCAAACCGGAATCTTCACCGATGGAAATTTCAACCCAACCTTTGGGGCGAACTTCCGTAACAACACCTTGAATTCCTTTCGGCGGAATACCGGTGTACAAATCGGGAATTGGTTTTAGACCGTGTTTTTTTAAGACGTCAATAGCATCACGATAATCCTGAAGTAATTTTTCACCGACAGAGCGATAGGTTGTTAATTGCAACGCCAAATCATGGGCTTCATCGGTTTTGGCGACGAGTTCGGTATTGAGTTTTGCCCAATCTTCTTGGGCTTTGCGTAAATCTTTGCGAAGTCCGTCCACTTCCGCTCGTAATGACTGCATACTTTCGTGAGAAAGTTTAACAGAGGCAATTCCTTGTTCTTTGACGTCATTTAATTGAACGAGTTCCTCTTTATATTGTTTATTTTCTTTGCTGATTTCTTCAACTTTGGTTTCCAGATTGGCGATAACAGCGCGGCGTTTGGATAATTCTTCGTTAAATTCACGCACCATATCGTCGCGGGCATCCGACAACTGCTTCTTCTGGGTTTCCGATTCTTTGAGCAACGCACTTAAATCTTCAGAACGTTTTTTCCAATCGGTATGTGTTGCGTAAATCACCACAGAGAAACCCATGAACATAATACTCATAATAAAAATGAGAACTATGAACATTTTACCAATTAAGTTCATAAAGCACCTTTCCTGATTTGAAGCAAAAAATCAAGTATTGATCAAGTATTGACGAAACTATTTTTTAATAAAAATCGCAATAAACATTTGTTTGAATTGCGTTTGAATTGGAAAATTGATAGTTGATTATAACTGAAAAAACACGATTTGTCAAAAAAACCGATTTTTCAGATAATATTATTTCCGGTATTTATATTTTCGGATTTCTTATATTCTATCGTCTTATTCTGTGGTAATAAATGAATTTTCTCAAAATTTTTATTCTATTTATTTTGCCTTTTTTCCAAACGCTGTTAATACAATTGATCTTTTGTGTGTTGAACATCTATGTTCGCAAAGATAAATTCCTTGCCAAGTTCCCAAGAGCAGGCGTCCTTGACCGATGGGAACATTGACGGAAACTCCCATGACGGACGATTTTAGATGTGCCGGCATATCATCTTGACCTTCCAAAGTGTGTTTATAAGGCAAAGTGTCTGGAATCATTTTACCGAGAGCCATTTGAATATCTTTCTGAACATCAGAATCGGCATTTTCGTTAATGGTGATTGAAGCGGAAGTGTGTTGGAGAAAAATATTTAACATTCCGCAATCCAGTTCACGAATTTCAGGAATTGCCTCAATAATTTCACGGGTAATCATTCTGATCCCGTTTGAAAAAGGCGGCAACGTAAGTATTCTTTGTATGATTAACATTTGGTAACTTCTAATAACCTGCTTTTTATTTAAACACAGATTATTTTACTACAGAGAACACAGAGAAGAAAAATTTAATTTTATAAAATTATTTTAGATCAAAAGTCAATTATGATATTAAATAACGTTTCGATTCCAATTAAAAATTTCCTTTGTATTCTCTGTGTCCTCTGGGTTAATAAATGTGGTTAATAAAAATAAATTCGTGTTTTTTAGAATTTCCCTAAGGTGGTTAGAAAAAAAAAAATTATTCCATTGACGCTGCGATTGCCTGATTGAGAACTTCTTCCTGGATCAAAATTGGAAGAAACGGATCAAACGAAACCGCAACAGCAATGGCATCGGAAGGACGGCTGTCAATTTCAATCAATTCGTTCCCGTGAATCACCCGCAATGCGGCGAAATAAGTCTGATCTTCAAAACGGTGAATGAAAATATCTTGAATTTTGCCGTCAAGAACTTCAATAGTGTTACAAAGCAAATCGTGTGTCAATGGTCTTGGCGATTCGATACGTTTGACGCGGCGGTCAATTGTTGTTGCTTCAACAATTCCAATGACAATCGGTAATTCGCGATTGCCATTGACCTCTCGCAAAATCAACGCCTGTTGACTATTCATCTCGGTAATAACAATTCGGGCTAATTCCATTCGGATCAACATAGCAGAAAAATAAAAAAAGGAACCAAAACAGGAAAAATTCAGTAACATAAAAAAACATAAAC
>JAISNF010000098.1 GCA_031276415.1 Planctomycetaceae bacterium | reverse complement strand
ACAAATAAAAAAATACCAACTTTTTTAAATAGCCGTGAACGGTTACCCTGTGTTTTATCCAATGGGTTAAAACCCATTGCTATTTTGGGAATGCCCCGAATGGGGCATAATTCCGCTTGCGAAACTATTCACTATTCACTACTAACTATTAACTATCATATACTGCCCTTTCAGGGCGTTGATTGGGGAACGCTGATCCCGCCGCGTTGCGGCGGGCTGGCTTGTGTTGCCCTTTCAGGGCGTAGGAAACACATCATTTTACGTTACTTGAACAATTACAAAATAGACAGACACTTCGGATTGACACTTAACGGAAAAGTCGCTAATATGAGTAGGTAACTTCTAATAACTGCCCTTTTTTGATGCTTCCTAATTTGACCCCCAATTAACAATCAGCCTGTAAACTAGGCTTTTTTTGAATTATTTTTAGAATGTTTAACGAAGAATCCTCCTCTATTCAGTTTGTTGAATCCTCGCAATCTTCAGTTTCCGTCCCAAAATCTAAACCGGATAAAGTTTATAGTTTTCTGGTAATGGGAGCGGCAACTATTGTTATTTTGGCGGGTATTAAAGCCGCTAGTGGAATTGTTTCGCCGATGCTGTTGGCGTTATTTATGACGATTATTCTGGTCGTTCCGTTACGTTGGTTACGAAATCACGGTTGCCCAAATTCTATTGCGTTGATTATTGTACTTGGCGGAACGGTGTTTGTGTTTTCTGGAATCAGTTATTTTGTTGGTCGATCACTGAATGATTTTATTCTCCGTATGCCCGCTTACAAAAATAGAATTGTTCAAAAATTAGACCAAATCGATAAACAATTGGAACAATACGGTTTTGTTCTTGGAGAATTAGGGAGAAACATGGGAAAAGAGAATCTTCCTGAAATTCCTGCAACAGAAAGTTTGCCGAACAACAATTTGCCGAACAACAATTTATCCACTTCTCAAATTCCTACTTCTCCAATTTCTACTGTCCCAATTCCTACTGCCGAAATTACTACTAATGAGCAAACGAAATTTCAGCCGGAAAAAAAAGAGACAACTTCAACCAATAAATCTGAACTTTTCCCTAACCAAAATAACGAAAATAATGAAGATAATAAAAATAACGAAAATAATAAAAATGACGAACAAGTAGATTCAAACAATTCGTCCGTCGAAAAAATCGCCGAAAAAATCGCCGAAAAAACAGCCGAACAAGAATCTATTAACGAAACGGAAAAATTGGTTCCTGACGAAATTGTTCCGGTTTCTTCGGAAGAGATTGCGAAACTTCTTAACAAACAAGACAAAGACCAACCTTCATTGATTGCACTTAATCCTGAAAGTGTTATGTATTGGGTGACCAAATCATTGGTGGAATTGCGTCGGGTTGCCGAAGGCGGATTTTTGGTTTTGATTTTTACGGTTTTTATGGTTTTTGAAGCGGCACGATTTCCTGAAAAAATTGATCGTGCTTTTGGCAAGGAAGGTCCCATCAATAATGAACATTTTCACCGAATCGCCAATGATATACGGCGTTATCTTTTTCTCAAGGCGATTTCGAGTTTAATGTCTGCTGTGGCGGCGACTTTTGTGTACTGGATTTTCGGAGTTCCTGCAACACTTTTTTGGGGAGTTATTGCGTTCTTTTTGTATTTTATTCCCAATATTGGCGGAACTCTTGCTGCAATTATACCCGGAATGTTAATTTTTATGACTTACGATGTGCAGGGAGTTTTATTGTACATAATTTGTCTGGTTGCTATTGAATGTTCGATTGCATACGGAATTGAGCCGAAAATGTTGGGGCATGGTTTGGGGATTTCAACAGTGGTGATTATTCTTTCGTTATTTTCGTGGGGTTGGCTTTTGGGACCGGTTGGATTATTTCTTGCTGCGCCGCTTACAATTGTTGTCAAAATTATTTTTCAGGCATTCCGTGAAACTGCATGGCTGGCAATTCTACTGGACAATTACAAAAAATAAAGTAAAAAAAGAGTCCGCAGATGATGCCGATAAACGCCGATTATTTTTAAAATACAAATTTAAAATACAAAACAACGGGAGATTTCGTAAATTTGTACCGATTATCAAAAAAAGTTACGTTTTGAATATTAACCCTGTTCTTTGTTCATGTCATGGATTTGGATACATTTCTAACAAATTGTCAAAAGCAAATCGGTTACACATTTCGTAATCCGGAACTTCTTCGGACGGCTCTGACTCATTCGTCGGGGGCTGATTCGCCGCAATGTTCTAATGAGCGCATGGAATTTCTCGGAGATTCCATACTTGGTTATGTAATTTGTAACTATTTGTTTGATACTTTTCCCGATATGCTTGAAGGTGATATGACAAAAATTAAATCGGCGGTTGTTAGTCGGGCGACTTGTCAATTAGTTTGTAAGCGGCTTGGTTTAGACAAGTTTTTGATTCTTGGTCGCGGGCTTGGGCGTTCTTCGCAAGTTCCCGATTCTATTTTTGCCAATACGGTAGAATCATTTATTGCTGCGATTTATCTTGATCAGGGACTTGAAGAAGCACGGCGTTTTATTTTGAAAGTCTTTCGTGAAGAAATCGATAAAATGTTACAAAACCATGACGCCGATAATTTTAAATCGGTTCTTCAACATCATTCGCAAAAATATTTAGGTTTTACGCCGGAATACAAACTGATTGAAGTTACAGGACCGGAACATCGTAAATCGTTTAATATTGGTGTTCGAATTGGCGATCAGGTTTTCCCTTCCGCATGGGGCGCAACAAAAAAAGAAGCCGAACAACGCGCCGCCGAAAACGCTTTAGCCGTCATTCAAGGCAATCCACCCCCCTATATTCATTAACAATCAATTTTATTAACAATATTATCAATCACTATTGTTAATGACGTTTTCTAAAAATATTATTTTGAGAAATGGTAATTAGTCAACTGTGTTTTTTAACTACGTTTTTTAATTTTAACGTTTTTCGTTTATTCATTTTTTATATTTTAGAGGTAATTAGTATGAGTCATCTTTTATATTTTTGTTCGTTTTCGTCCGAAAAATTTCAGCGATATTTTGAACCGCCGACATCGGAAACTATTTTGCTTTTACAAGATTTAGTGAAAGAATACGCCAGAGAAGATACGATTGATATGAAAGATTTTCAACAAATTGTCAATCATATTGAAAAAAATGGACTTACTTATCAAGAATTAAAACATAATGAAAAACAACTATTGGATAAACTCATTAAATATTGTTTATTTGGTTACTATAATGAAGGCGAGCAAATGCGATTTGATATGGATATACAATATGAAACATGGGAAGGATTGGCTTATGAGCATTTTGAATATTTATTGAAACGTGCCGATAATCTTTCTCACGCCAATTATTATCCAATGATAAAAGTTTGTACTGGAACACGGCGATATAAAGAAAAGGAAACGCTTAATGATTCCGATGATGATAGTTACGATGGTTATATGATTTTCAATAGCGAAGAACTAATTCAATTACAAAATGAAGTTGAATCAATTTTGAAAAACAACGTCAATTTACAATCACCTGTAAATTATGAAAATGAAATACTCGAAACAATTAATCAAGACCTTTTGTTGCCCGTCAAAAAATCAATTCAGAAAAATTGTTGGCTTTATGGCGAGTGGAAATAAAATATAATTTGAACAAAAAGATGAAAGACGTTTTCAAAAAATTGTGCGTTTATAGATTGTGATATTTATTATGAAAAAGTTACCGATAGGCATTCAGTCGTTTGAAAAATTACGTAGTAACGATTATTTGTATGTTGATAAGACGGAGATCATTCATCATTTGATTTTGAATGGAACCGTTTATTTTCTTTCACGTCCGCGTCGTTTTGGCAAATCGTTGTTGGTTAGTACGATGGAAGCGTTATTCAAAGGTCGGAAAGAGTTATTTGAAGGTCTTTATATCTGTAACAAATGGGATTG
>JAISNF010000040.1 GCA_031276415.1 Planctomycetaceae bacterium | reverse complement strand
TGCGGCGCCCGTAATGCCGAGCGTTTGCAAAAATTCTTTTCTATTCATTTCCATTGATTAGTCTCCTAATTATCAATCTGGTTAAATCGAAATTTTAATACGCAACTACACCGTTGCGTATAAATGTTACAATACATGTAAAGCAATCCATAAATTATTTAAACATTATGAAATACTAAAATGTATTAGCAACATTATACTATATTACCTACTTTTCAAAATACCAGCATCCTGATAAGTAAAGTAGATATTATCAATAATTGTATCTTTTTTTTTCTATTATGTAAGTCCATCCTGCTAAAATCTTTTAGAGGGTTCCTTTGGTGCTTGGAACACCTGACTGGCGCGGGTCGATTTCTACTGCCATTCGTATTGATCGGGCAGTTGCCTTGAAAAGGGCTTCGGCAATATGATGTGAGTTTTCGCCGTAATGGAGAATCAAATGTAAATTACACATCGCTGAATTGGAAAAACCTTGCCAAAATTCATGAACCAATTCAGTATCAAATAACCCGATTTTCGGCGTTTGAAACCCGACCCGATACACAAAACAAGAACGACCGGAAAAATCAATCGCCGCTGTTGCCAATGTTTCATCCATCGGAAGCGTGAAATAACCGTAACGCCGTATCCCGCGTTTATCACCAAGAGCCTGCACAAACGCTTGTCCCAACGCAATTCCAACATCCTCAACAGTGTGATGACCGTCAACATGGAGATCGCCTTGCGCATTGATGTTTAAATCAAGCATCGAATGTGCCGCAAAAAGCGTCAGCATGTGATCGAAAAAACCAACCCCGGTCGAAATAGCCGATGCCCCATTGCCGTCAAGATTCAACGTCAATGAAATTTGTGTTTCTTTTGTATTACGATTAATTGTTGCGGTTCTCATAAAATTTGTTCAATAAAAATTGTTCAATAAAATGAAGGCATTGGTTTATTTGTTCCTCCGTGCCGACACTAATCCGAAGCCCTTCACCCCAATCAGGATAATTCATGTAACGTACTAAAATGCCGGAATTTTTCAGAAATTCATAAACCGGTTTCAACGCAATATCTTTTCGTGTATTCCACGTAAAATTGGCGTGCGAAGTGGGAACATCGAATCCGAGTCGGCGCATTTGTTCGGTGAGACGTGTTCGTGTTGCCAGAATTTTTGTCCGGTTTCCCATCAGCCAACCGTCATCGCCAATCGCAACAGCAGCAGCGGCAATGGCTAATGAATCACAGTTGTAGGAATCTTTAACCTTCAACATTTGCTCAACCAATTTCGGAGCCGCAACAAGATAACCAAACCGCAATCCCGCCAACGCATACGATTTGCTCAATGTCCGGCACACAATAATTTTGTCACATTTTTCAACCAAATCAATACAATGTTCTTCGGCAAAGTCGGCATACGCTTCATCGACAACCAACGGACACGGTAAATTTTCAGCGATTTCCAAAATCCGCGATTTCGGAATGATGGTTCCTGATGGTGAATTAGGGTTTGGCAGGAAAACCAGCCGAAGTTTCGGGGCAACGGCAAAAAATGTATCAGGAAGAGTCCAATCGGTGTTGAACGGAACAATTTCACTTTTCGCTCCCTGAATTTCCGCAAGAGATCGATACAAAATATAGGTCGGATACGGCAACCGAAGTAATTCGCCGCTGCCAACAAAAGTTCGGGTTAGAATCGTCAACAAATCGTCACTGCCATTGCCGCAAAGTACAGAATTAGGATCAATCTTGAATTTTTCCGAAACAGCCGCACGAACCGCTTTTCCTAACGGATCAGGATAACGGGAAAGCCCCAACGCCGCTGTTTGACGAATTGCTTCGTAAACTTTTTCAGAAGCACGATACGGATTTTCATTGGTATTCAGTTTAATAATTTTCCCCGATTCCGGTTGTTCGCCGGGGATATAACCGCTCATTACTTCAATTTCCGGTCGGACATATTTTTCCACGTGAGTATTCCTCAAAAAATGTAAAGGTAACTTCGAATAATTGGCTTTTTATTTAAGCACAGATTATTTAACCACAGAGAACACAGAGAGGAATTTTTAAAAAATTAAAAAATTATTTTAGATCAAAAGTTAATGATAATATTAGGAAACTTCTAAAAACTATTGTTTTTAAAAATCATATCCTTAAAAATAAGAACTTGTAAATATTTTTCGTCTAAAAAAAGTAGTTTTTAGAAGTTGCCGTTAAACAATATTTCGATTCCAATTAAAAATTTCTTCTGTATTCTCTGTGTTCTCTGTGGTTAATAAAAATAAATTTGGGGTTTTTAGAAATTCCCTAAAGGTAAAGATTCGCTTTATTTATTCAGTTTTTTTATTTAGGGAAAGTATTATTGGCGGTGAATCGTGGCTTTGCATAATTTGGTTACAACTAGGACAGTAAATGTCATATTTATTGTTGCGTTCATCGTTTCGCAGTTCGGGAGGTAAACAGTCATAACAGACTCTTGTACCACAATGAAAACATGAACGCGTTTTCCACCATTCGATTAACATTTTGCCGCAACAAACACAACTCGTATTAATCATTTTGAATTTCTCCGTAAAGTTCTCTGTAAAGTCAGATTTAACGGAGAAATGATATAGATGTTTAATGAATAAGTCAATAGCATCAGTTTTGCCATTTTGTGTTCGCAGATGACGCAGATTGTTGCAGATTATTTTTAAAATCTAAAACAATAAAAAGGTGAAACGTTTTTAATCTTGATTGGTTTGATTTTGTGTTGTTGATTTTGTGTTGTTGATTTCAAAAACGGAGATGGTATAATTTTGGGGAATTTTGGAATTTTTCAAAATCCCCATTTTTATTTACTCAATAAAAAAATTATGAAAGATATTGGCGAAGGAACAATCCGCCGTATTGATTGGCAAGAATTAACTCCGATTGTTTTGCTGTTACGTGTATTCAATACCGCAACAGGAATTAGAGTTTTGTTTCTTTCCATGATCGGCATTCTTTTAACGTTGATTGCCGGTTACGGAATCAACAGCAACGGCTTAAAATCCCACGAAGCAAGAAATTTTCAGAATCCCGTTTATATCAAACCTCTTCTTGATTTTCAAAACGAATCGCAACAAATTTCGTTTCGGGAACATCCTGTGGAATTTTCGTGGCGATTAACACAGCATTCGGTTTTTGTACCTTGGGACATTTTTTCAATGGCAGGAATTCGGTTGTTTCGTTTTGGGGGTGATTCTATTTGGGTTTATGCGGGTTGGTTTTTTATTTTGCTTTTTATCTGGTCATTATTTGGCGGAATGATTTGCCGAACAATTGCGTTACGGTTGACAATTGACCAATCTGAATCCGGTAAAGAATTATGCCGATTTATGAAACAACGTGGAACCGGATTTTTAAGTTCGATAATTATTATTGTTCTTGGAATATTATTTTGTTTGATTCCGATTAAACTTTGGGGTTATTTTTTTGCAATACCGATTTTGGATTATCTGATGGCGGTTTTATTTCCGGTTGCGGTTATTTTTGGTTTTTTTGTTATGGTGCTTGTGATTGGTTTATTTTTGGGTTGGTCACTTCTTTTTGCGGCGGTAAGTGTTGACGGTTCAGACGGTTTTGATGCGGTGAGCAGGATGTTTTCGTATGTTTACCAAAGACCGCTTCATTATTTGATTTATTGGATGGTCAGTGGAGTTTTAGGGGTTTTGGGATTTGTTTTTGTCTCAATTTTTGTTGATGGAAGTATCTATTTGTCATGTCAATTTGGCGGTTTTCCTATTCAAGCGGCAATTCCGTCGTTTGGTCATTTAACGTTACCGGAAACATACGCCGGACTATCACCGCCGGAAAATCTCATTTTAATTTGGTGTGGTATGCTTCAATTAGTGAAACCGGCTTATGCTTTTGCCTGGTTTTGGACGAGTAGTGTAGCGATTTATTTATTGCTACGGCGAAGTGTTGACGCAACACCGTTTGACGAAGTCTATCGGCTTGTCTCTGCCAAACCACGAACCTTACCGGAAATCAACATCAATAAAGATTCATAACTCACCGATTTATATTCTTTTATATTCCGTTTGCGGACGGAAATCGAAATAACATCAACCGATACAACTGTTCACTGCTAAAAACGGCGGCGTTCACCGGGGGATACGAATCAATGCTAAATTATTGATTATAAATAAGTTACGAAA
>JAISNF010000026.1 GCA_031276415.1 Planctomycetaceae bacterium | reverse complement strand
ATCCTATCTATTCGTTTTCACGGGCTTATTCCGTGCAATCTCAGTTGTTACCATTCATCGAATTGGCACAAATCCATGATTCGATTGATTTTAATAGAGATTTAACTGCTTCTGGGATGAGTATGGATTTAAGTACTGACCCTGTGATGTTGGAACTTTTCAAAACATCTCCGGCAATGGTACGCTGTCCAAGTGATTCAACTGGTAAAACTATTCAATATTATGGTTCTTCTGCTACAACGGAAACAGCCATTAGTTCTTACGTTGCCTGTTACGGTTCCACTCATTTGCGTTTGAGTGAAATGTCAAGCAATCCTCCTCCAGCGGGTCCCAATGGTGTTTATCATCTCAATTCCTACTATCCTTTAGCGGCAATTACCGATGGTTTGAGCAATACCATGTTTATGGCGGAAGCATTGGCAGGTCCCGGTGGTGTTCCGATTGAGAGTTCAGAAGGATTAACACATGCAGCGGCAAAAACTAGTCGTGAATATCGCTGGCTTATTGCACAAGTCATTCCAATGCCATCTGCTCCTTGGGATACAACCGGAACTGGCGGAGCAACTTATATCGATACCAAACTTGGTACTGGTGCAAAAAAATGGTATCGAGGACGTTGTGCTACTTGGTTACTGGGATTACCCATGTACACCGGTTATACGGCATATTTACCGCCAAATGCCAAAGTTGCTGGTTTTTGGAGTATGCACGATGGTTATTATGGTGCAAGAAGTAATCACCCCGGTGGTGTCAGTACGCTTGGCGGTGATGGAAGTGTTCACTTCGTTTCTGATTCCATTAACGATTCCATTTGGCGCAATTTAGGATCGCGTAATGATGGTGAAGTTGCTTCATTTAAGTGAAAGTAAACTATAACTATAACCATAACCTTAAAAATACGGGGACATTCGTGTCCCCGTAAAATTCTTTGAAATTTTGATATTACAACTTTTAGAAAGATTGTTTTTTTTTTCGTAATCTAATATGTTATTTTTTATTCAGATTATTTGTGCAACGATTTTATTGATTGCGATTCCTTCGATATTTTATTTACTTGGACGCAGGTTAATTCCTCATTTGTTGCGTCGTATTGTTTATGAATTACATCTTTGGCTCGGAATTATTAGCGGTTTGATTCTGTTTATTGTCTGTTTGAGCGGAACACTTTTAACGTTCAAAACTGAAATGATCCAGTTTTTGGAACATGATCGTTATTATGTTAAAAAAGACAATACTGCTGTACCGAAAAGTCTTGAGGAATTGGTTTTGTTGGTCGAAGCAGCCGAACAAGGTAAAGTGGTTCGTGTTACAATTCCGTCGGCAAACAATCAGGCATGGATTTTTAACGTCAAAAAAGAGAAGACGAATGCGGTCAAATTACCTGCAGGAATGCCGGCAATCCATGCAATGCTTGGTACTGCTTATCTTGTTAATCCTTATACCGGTGAATCGCTGGGACCACAACGGAGTAAAACTTATATGTTTTTTATGATGCTTACATTTTTGCACCGTTTTCTCTTGCTTGATATTCGGACTGGACAAATCATTGTCGGCAGCGCAACGTTAGTTTTTCTTGTTTTGGTTATCAGTGGATTATGTCTTTGGTTTCCATCGAAACTCCGTGTTTGGAAAAACTGGTTATCCGGTCTTAGTATCCGCACCCAAAAAGGACGGGGACGATTTTTGTATGATATTCATAATACATTGGGTTTTTACATTTTGATTCCGGTGGTTATCATGGCATTAACCGGACCTATTATTTCGTTTACATGGTATCGTTTGGTTACAGAACAAATATTAGGAGCAAAACCATTTGGTAGAGTATTGGAAAAACCGGTTTCATCAAAAACTACGCCAACCATAAAACAACGTTTAAAATGGGATGATTTCATTGATCGCGGTAATCAAATCACTACACGCAAAGGAATCACTCGGCTTTCGTTTCCACAATCACCGGATGAAAGTGTTACGTTTCAGCGTATTGGAGCAGGTTTTTGTAATATCATGGCAACAGATAAGATTCAGTTTGACCAATATACCGGAGAATTGCTCAAAGGTGATTTATTTAATCAATTACCATTCAACGAAAAAATTGCTTCGTTGATTTTTCCGCTACACAATGGCGAAATATTTGGTACGATTTCCAAAATGATCTATTTTGTTGCTTGCCTAATTGCGACATCACTTCCGATAACCGGCGTAATTCTTTGGACAAGAAAACTCTATTCGCGTTATTTCAAACAGAAAAAGATACCACTTGGTGCCGGAAATTAATCCGTTTGTAATATTTCAGTGTTTTTGAAGATTCAAAATGTGATCAATGTTCCGCTGAAACATTGTAACGGTGTACTAGTGTATTCGCCACGTAACTACTCCGAGATTGATTGTTTATGATTTTCTTTGAATTTGTAGTTGTGATGTGTTGAACAAAACTACATGAATGTGTTTCTTGTGGACAATTTTAGTACGCATTACAATTCTTATGAACCTGTAACATGGAAATTGAGGCG
>JAISNF010000654.1 GCA_031276415.1 Planctomycetaceae bacterium | reverse complement strand
CCGCGAACTTGCTCATCCGTCAAGCGATCATTCCAAGTCCAAAGCGGACCTGTGCTGAAATCACGATGCGGATTCTTAAAATTTTTCCGTAACTCTTCGACTGTAGGATTTGTTATCGGATTAAGTTTTGAAATTTGCGCCGTAACTGTAGCGGCGTTAAGAAAAAATACAACCGCAAAAATCGCAGCCGTAAACGTAAAAACAAAAATTCTATTTACCATCATTTTTTACTCCACAGTTTAAGATTTAAACTGTTCTTACTTGAATTTGCGTTTCGTATTGTAAAGGAAATGGTTTGAAGCATTAAAATCATCTAATTTTATCATGTTATCATATCTATTATGTTTCTAAAAATCAAGATGTCCACAAATACCGTTTTGATAATATTCGTTAATTTCTATTTCATAATATTAAAGAAATCAAGTCAAAAATTGTTATGTGTTTTTTGATACAACTGGTTATGAATTTTGCAAAAATTCAATGATTAACGCTGATGGTTATATTTTATAAGTTGAACATATCCACAACATTTTTTGTTACAGAAACTATTTTTTCCTCATTCAAACTACAAACCTTGTACAAAATGATACTTTCATCAGTAGTAAAAATTTTATTAGGTCTGATGTTACTAAGTATTTTTAATTCACCGTCAATAACATCATTATTTGAAAGTGCAATTGAATACTCATCTTTTATATTTTGACTTGTTATTTGACAAAGGATCAAATCATTACCCTTCAAATTTACTAACACCAAAGCAGGTCGTTTTTTGGTACCGGATAAATCCGAAAAAGGAAATGGGACAACGACAACATCTCCTCTTATAAATCTGCCCATGCTAAATTCTCCTCCTGACTTAACCAATCTTTGGCAAGTGATTTTTCACTTAAAAACAAAGTCTCGTGTTGTTGTTTTTTAGTTAGGTTTTTAACGTACAGTATGTAATCTATTACCTGACCGTAAGATTCTTCCGGCAGTTCATCTACTAATGAATGTAACATCTTTTTGGGTTCCGACATTTTTTTTATTCCCTTTCGATGTTCACGTTATTATATTTCATACGAGTTTGTTATTTTCGCTTCATTTAGGGAATTGGTATTATCAGGTGAAACGAAAAATTCCAGATATTTCTGATTTGGCTGACGGAAACCAAGTTTTGTGTAAACAGGATAACCCATTTCCGTAGCGTGTAATTCCAATCTTGTTACGCCGTGTTGTTTCGCATCGGCAATCAAACGGCGAATAATTTCCGTAGCAATACCTTGTTTACGAAAATCAGGGACAATATAAATATTGAAAATATACGCTGATTTTCCGTTGCGCAACAGTAACCCCGGCGCAAATCTTCGTATCGATAATGCCCCGCTTCCAATGATTCGGTTGTCGGATTCCGCCAACCAATGAATACATTCACCAGTCGGAATCGCTTCCGTATAATATTGTCTGATTCCTGTTGCGATTTCCGGATCGGTTTCCGCCGCCCAATCCGGTTTATCGTAACGGAGAAACTGAAGCCGAATATCCACCAACGCTTCAATATCCGAAATATTTGCACGACGATAATTAATCATGCGACTTTCCTACGTTCATTGTGGGTTCGTTTACTACAGGTTCGAAGCAATTCTTCCGCATCGTTCAAAAACGCAGAGGCTTTCTCAAATGTCCGAACCGCTATACTACTCGATTGCGAAAGATGTTCACAATCAAGATATTCAAGCCATTGGTTCACATTTGAAATAAGCCCTTCTTTCGCCGCCCAATGTAACAAATCATTCGGCTCAAGACGTTCTATTTCTGTTGCGTCAAATCGGTCTGTCAGTTGATTTCGGAGCATCTGCAAACAAACCCGAAACGTTAAACTAAAATTCTGCACCACCGCAGAAATCAAAACATTTTTGAACTCAATACCAAGTTCCCGAAATTCAGATGAACGTGAATACCGGATCGCATTTTCCAACGATTGTATTGCGTTCTGAAGTTTATCGGAATTTCGTTTTTCCATCGTTTCCTCCTTGAAAAAAATAATAATATAATTGGAACACTAACGAATCGGCGACCACATCGGCGGCGATTTTTCTTCGGAATCCAAAACCACTTTAGGTAATACTTCCGGTAATTCTAATGATTCTAACGTTAAACTTTTATCGGAATTTTTATTGAAACTTTTAAGAGAATCAGGAACCGTATCGGAAACCGGTGTTTCCTTTGGAATGATAATTTTAGGCGGTTCAAAAGGCGGGGCTTCCTCGTAATTTTTCGGCGGCGATTGAATTTGCTTAGGATAGGTCAACGGTTGTTCCGGCAAAGTAAAATCGTTTCCTGATTGTTTCGTATTCCGAAGCATATCATTTTCCCGTTTCAAATCAACAAGTTGCGCATGAGTTACATACAACGCATTCTCAAGACGTTGATTTTCCTGAAGCAATAACGATTGTTCCATTTGGTACTGATATTGACTCGTGCAGCCTATTGCCGTTAAAAGAATCAATAAAAAAAACGGTAAATGTCTTTTCATATCCAGTTGCATCCTTGCAGGAAATTGAATTATTACAATAAATTACTTCAATAAATTATTACGAAAAACAGGAAATATTATTTCATAATAAATCGTTGAAATCGTTTTTTTGAAATCGTTATTTTGAAATTGTTATTTTACAATTTTTTACAATCATTATTTTACGATTATTATTTTACAATTTTTTCAATCACCTGATCAATCAATCCGTAATCTTTTGCTTCGTCGGCGGACATAAACCGGTCGCGATCAGTATCTTTTTCAATTTTGGCAAGATCGTGTCCGGTGTGTTTGATGAGAATTTTGTTGAGGCGTTCTTTGATATTCGTAAACTCACGGGCGTGAATCATAATTTCTTCCGCAGTACCTTCCATTCCGCCGTGTGGTTGGTGAATCATAATCCGGGCATTCGGTAACGCAAAACGTTTTCCTTGTGTTCCCGCCGTGAGCAGCAACGCCCCCATCGAAGCAGCCTGACCGATACAATACGTTGCAACAGAACAATTGATATACTGCATCGTATCATAAATTGCTAATCCGGCGGTTACACTTCCGCCGGGCGAATTAATGTACAAATGAATATCCGCCGACGAATCGTCCGAATGCAAAAATAAAAGTTGCGCTACAATCGCATTCGCCACTTCATCGGTAACCTGAGTTCCGAGAAAAATAATCCGGTCTTTCAAAAGACGGCTGTAAATATCCATTGCGCGCTCTTCGCGCCCGCTCTTCTCAATGACATAAGGTATTAAAGGCATCTGAAAATAAATCGTAAGTAAATTAAGTAAACATTTATCGTCAACAAAACAACTTGCAACAATAAATGATTGTTAAGGTTAGTTAAATGAAAAATCAAACAGTATATTTTGTTATTATTTCCAAATCGGAAATTCCGTCAAAATCTTTTTTGTTATGCGTAACAAGCGGCAATTCATATGCCAATGCTGTTGCCGCAATCAATGCGTCTGAAACAGAAATCGGACGATTACGGCGTTCATAACGAATTTGTGCGAATACATCGCAAACTTCTTCGGAAAACGAAAGTATTTTATAGTCAATGGATAATTCTTCTTTCAATCGTTGAATATTTTTCGTACTCATCCGCCGATGATAGGCGGATTCTAAAAGTTCCGCAACCGTCATAAAACCAATACAAAGCGATTTACCAAATAAAATCGGAAGATACTCATTTTTCCAACTGGTATTGCTGGAAATATAAGTAACAATGTTTGTGTCGAGTAATAGTTCTTCCTGATCAATTGAAATCATTATTGTTTACGTTTTTGGAGAAATTCTTCAACTTCCTCTGGAGAATCCCAGAGAAAAGATAATGTACCAAAAACACGGTTCAAATCGGTAAAATGTTTATCTCCTTGTTCTTCTGCCAATTCTTTTAATGTTTTCTGTTGTTTCCAATGGTTATTATTTTCGGGTATTGGCATTTTTTTCATAACGACAATTTCCGTGCCGCAAAATTCGGGCGGCAATGTGATGGAGCCGTTATCCGGTACAAACGTTTCGTAACGCAATTTTGACATAATTTCAATCTCC
>JAISNF010000610.1 GCA_031276415.1 Planctomycetaceae bacterium | reverse complement strand
GAATGCCGCCAAATACAAACCTCATTACCTCGTTATTCGTTCATTTTTTAATGAGGTAATGAGGTCGGATTTTTTATGATTTTTTGCTACTGAGGTTGTTTTGTTTGGAAAAATTAGGTTTGGTGAAACAATGACAATACGTTTTCGCAAATTCCGCTGAATAGTTACAAATAAAAAAATACCCACTTTTTTTAAATAGCCGTGAACGGTTACTTTTCTAACAAAACTGAATTTTAATGTGTAATGAGTATATTAAAATAGACAGTTACCCGCAATCCTGCTAAAATAGGTTTTTAGAAGTTCCCTATAACTTAAAAGAACATTTTAATCCCGATAAAAAAATTCCTCTGTGAACTCTGTGTTCTCTGTGGTTAAATAAAAAGTTGGTTAATGTTAGTTGAGATTACGGGTATTGCCAAATGATTTCTGATGATCACAGATTTTTTGAACGCCCATTTTTGGAATATTTGCCGGCAGATTTAACGGCAATTCTGACTGAATTGGAATTGCCTAAGTTTCGGTTGCAACAAATACGCCGTTGGATTTTTGCCCGAAAAATAACCTCTTTCAACGAAATGACCGATTTGTCAAAAGAAACACGACAAATTCTTACAAAACAATTCGGTTCCGTTTTACAAGGTAAAGAATTAACCCATTACCGTTCTGACGATTCCACAGAAAAACTTCTTATCGAATGGGCAGATGGCGAACGTGTGGAATGTGTTCTCCTTCGCGATAATCGTAACCATCGGACGGCATGTATCAGTACACAGGTTGGTTGCGCAATGGGTTGTGCTTTTTGCGCCAGCGGAATGGATGGTTTTGTACGGAATTTGTCACGCGGCGAAATATTAGAACAATTTTTACGGCTCAATTCCCTGCTCCCCAATCATGAACGTTTGACGCATGTTGTTGTTATGGGAATTGGGGAACCGTTGCTCAATCTTGATGCTCTTCTTTCGGTGTTGGATGAGATAACGGCTTCGGACGGACTTGATTTAAGTGTGCGGCGTGTAACAATTTCAACGGTTGGGATTCCGTCGGGGATTCGGAAACTTGCCGAATCTGTTGTTCAAAACGGTAAAGGATATAAACTTGCGATTTCTTTGCACGCTCCGAATGATGAACTGCGAACGCGAATTATTCCGCAAAACCGATTTTCCGGTATTGACGAAATTCTGAAAGCGTCCGACAATTATTTTGAACAAACCGGTCGCCGTGTTACATTTGAATACACGCTGATTGCCGGTCTTAACGATCAACCGGAACATGTCCGGCAATTAGTTTGTTTGTTGAAAAACCGAATGGCAATTGTCAATATTATTCCGTTGAATCCGGTATTGGGATTGAATTTCCAGACGCCTTCAGCGAAAACGGTTAGTTGGTTTGCCGGACAACTCGAATCAATGGGAATCCAAGTCAAAGTCCGCTTCCGCAAAGGTGATAAAATCGAAGCCGCCTGCGGTCAATTACGCCGTGTTCATCAAACAAATCCAACCATAACCAATTAAAATTTCAGCGAATAGATTACAGGTAACTTCGTAATAACCGTTTTTTTATTTAACCACCGAGAACACAGAGTTCACAGAGAATTAAAAATTTGTATTTATTCAGTAATGTCTCGGTTTAGTTGAAATTCCGTAATATTTCCTAAGTCCCGCAGGGACGAGATGTGCATAACCGTAGGTGTAGCGAAGCGGAACCTACGGATCGGCAAATTCCCAACCCCAATTTTAAGCCCCGCATGGGGCGAGATTATCAGCCGAACAACTATAATCTCGCCCTTGCAGGGCTTTGCCCGGTTTTATCCCGTTTATCCGTAGGTTGCGCTTCGCTACACCTACGGTTATGCACATCACACCCCTTGCGGGGTTAAGATTGAGAATTAAAAATTTCCTCTGCGTCCTCTGTGGTTAATAATATGGTTAATAAAAATAAATTTGTGGTTTTTGGAAGTTCCTTATAGTTGTACCGTTATAACTGGTATATTTGAAATTTGTTTTAATCTTTTTTAAAATGTTGACTAATCTGATTTTGGTTTTGTCGTTATTTTTACCGATAAAATTTTATATGTGTTTTTGTTGCGACAGCAGGAACCGGTTTTTTTAACCAACCCAAAAAAGTTTCCTTGACAACCTATTTTAACACAGTAAAATTTTAACACTGTAAAAACACTGTATTTAATACTGTAAAATTAGGAAATCCTAAACGGATTAGGAATTGTTTTATTTGGAGTTGTTTTGATTTTCAGACGGGTGTTTTTGACCTGAACCATATTCTTCGGGAGTTTTGAACGATGAAAACGGATCCTTTGCGAATTGCGGTTATTTTGTTACTGGTTTTAACGGTTGCGCTGATTATTGTGATTGTATTGATGAATCAGGGCAATGACAAACGGCTTGCGGAAACCAACAATGCTAAAGAACAGGCAGCAAAAGCGGAAAAAGAAAAGCGCGAATTAACTCAACAACTCATGACAATCAAGGGTTTGATCGGTCATGAACCGGAAACCGATCTCAATGTGATTCAAACGGCTCATCAGGCTTGTATGGAAAAATACAAAGTTACAAACGATGCCTCGCGAAATTATCTTTTCGTTTTGCGGACATTGGGAACGGAACTCGACAAAAAAAATGAAGAACATAAACAATTAAACGAAGAATATCTGAAATTACAGGCTGATTATAAAAATCTGGAAATATTAAACGAAACAGTAAAAGAAGATATTAAAAAAGCAAAAGATGACGCCGTAAAAAGATTAGAAAATGCCCAAAGAGGTTTTTCGGAAACAATTGCCAAACAAAAAGAAGAAACAGATATTATTGTTGCGGAAAAGAAAAAGATTGAAGAGGAGGCTCTGGAAAAAATTAAAACGGCTCAGGAAAAAGCGGACAATAGTGAAATTGAAGCAAAACAAAGTCGGTTAAGAAGCAGTGAATTGGCAAACGTGCTTGAAGATTTACGCCGGACAAATTTTGAACGTCCAGACGGGAAAATTATTTCCGTCAGTCAGCAATCCGGTTCGGTGTTTGTCAATCTCGGCAGTGAAGACGGATTGATGACGCGTATGACATTTAGCGTGTATTCTCCGTCAATTACCGGAATTTCGCTTGGCAACGCCGATCCTGAACGCGAAATGGTCATCTGTGAAGTTTGTAAACGGGACAGATCTCTTAATGCCAGTAAAGCAAGTATTGAAATTATTCGGATTCTTGGTCCTCACAAAGCGGAAGGGCGTATTCTTGACGATATTCTGACGGATCCGATTATTGCGGGAGATGTGATTTATACGCCAATCTGGAAACCGGGGCAGAAACAACGTTTTGCGTTGGCTTCAGGAATGAGAATTCCAGGAATTGGACAGCGCAACAGCGGTCCGCGACAAAGTAATTTGAAAGAAATTATTCGTTTGATTAAGGCTAATGGCGGAGAGATTGATTGTTATATTAGCGATGGCGAGGACGGACATCAGCGAGGTGAAATTGTTGATATTGGCGGCGGTATCACGCGGGACACAACTTTTATTGTACTTGGAGATTTGAATGATGAAGATAATCAAGATCAAACAATGATGGAATCTCAAAATAAAATGGTAGAACTTGCCAAACAGTATGCGGTTAAACAAATCAATCTGAAAGAATTGCTTTCCCGAATGGGTTGGAAAAACGTAACACCGGTTCGCGGATTCGGTAACACGTTAGTCGAAAGCGATACGGCAATTGTTCCAACCGGCGAATATCGTCATTCAACAGGAATTGTTTCACCGATTTATCAGAAACGAAACGAAGCCGCACGAATTTCTGTAACTGACCGGACAAGCCGCCCGTCAACAGGAGTTGTTTCCGGTTTATATTCCAACGCTCAACCGGTTCGGTCAACAGGACAAACGACTGAACTGTTCAAACCGCGAAAACCTGCAACTCCTCAACCGGAACCTGCACAATAAAACGTAACATCGACTTGTTCCCTAGTTCAACCGACTTGTTCCGGTTCCCTTTGTTTATGAACGGTGAAATTGATCCGAAAGACGGTCGAAACTGTCGTTTTAAGTTATTTGCGTGTGAAATTTTGTTCCGTGAAATCTGTTCCCTTGTTGCTGTTGCGAAAAACAGAATTGATATTGAGTTTTTGCCGAAGGGACTTCACGATATTGGGCGGCAGGGAATGTCGAATTGGTTATCGGAAAAAATTAACGCTGTTGACGAAACCGAATATAATGCCATTTTATTAGGTTATGCGTTATGTAGTGGTGGAATTGTCGGTCTTACGGCGAGAACTATTCCGATTGTTGTTCCTCGTGCGCATGATTGTATTACGTTATTTCTCGGCAATCGTCAGCGTTATCACGATTATTTCTTTGCCAATAGCGGAACGTTTTTTCAAACAACGGGTTGGATTGAACGCGGAGTTGGTCTTGGTCAGGGTGTTCCTGACGATGTGTCGGAAAAATTAGGACTTGAAATGTCGTTTCAAGAATTAACGAAACGTTACGGAGAAGACAACGCCCGTTATCTTAAAGATCAACTTTCTCAAATGCGTTTCTACACCAAACTGGCGTTTATTGAAACAGGCGTCGAACCCGACAATCATTTTGAGCAACAGACAATAGAACTTGCCAAAGAGCGTCAATGGGAATTTGAAAAATTACAAGGTGATTTGAATTTACTTTATCGTTTATTAAATGGAATCTGGGACGAGGAAGATTTTCTAATTGTTCCGCCGGGACATCAAATTGATTTTTCCTACGACGACAAGATCATTAAAATTAAAGAACAAAAATTGTGAATCACACTCACAAAAAATATTATTTCGATTTCCGTCCGAAAACAAAGACAACTCTTTATAGTTGAAAGTTGAGAGTGGAAAGTGGATAGTGAATAACTTCGTAAGGGGAATTATACTCATTACACTTGAAAATTCGGTTTTTGTTAGAAAATGTCACTTAGAATATTCTATTTGAGAAAATCCTGTAAATTCTGTTGATCCGGTCAAAATCTGTTAATTTTGTCCAAAAACGAAAACCGAATTGTCAAATGTGAGAAGTATATTACCGCAGGAACAATAATTTGCACAGCACACTCTTGAAACCATATTCGTAATTCGGTAAAATACTTGCTCTTTGATTGGTTCCTGTGTTTGACAATGTTGTTCGGCACAGGAATTTTACAAGATTATTTTCGACAACAAGTTTAGTTTAGAAAATTTCATTTAATTCCATTTTTGGTCATCCGACTAAGGAGAAGTATTATGACAGACACACTTAATGTTGCATTGATCGGGCAAGGTTTTATGGGGCGTTCACACTCAAACGCATGGGGACAAGTTAATAAATTTTTCGATCCGCCAATCAAACCGGTTAAACATACGGTTTACGGAATGGAAGCCGAAAATCCCCAAATTTTTGCAGAAAAATGGGGTTGGAAAAACGCCTCAACCAATTGGGAAACATTAGTCAAATCGCCGGAAATCGGTCTTGTTGATATTGTTACGCCCAATTTCATGCACTCGCCGCCCGCCAAAGCCGCTGTTGCCGCCGGAAAACCTTGCGCCTGCGAAAAACCCATTTCAGGAACCTTAACCGAAGCACGCGAAATGGCTGAATCCGCAAAAAAAGCAAAAGTCGAAACTTTTGTCTGGTTCAATTATCGCCGTGCGCCGGCGGTTGCTTTTGCTCATCGGCTGGTTAAAGACGGAACACTCGGTGAAATCCGTCATGTTCGCGCCACTTATCTGCAAGATTGGGCGGACGAATCGGTTCCATTTGCGTGGCGGTTCAAAAAAGAACTTGCCGGAAGCGGTGCCCACGGCGATCTGAACGCCCACATTATTGATATAACCCGATTTGTTACCGGTTTTGAAATCGACATCGTTTGTGGTGCTATTGCCGAAACATTTGTCAAACAACGCAAAATAATTGAACAGGATTCCGGTAAAGGAATTGTTACCGACGAGCAAATGCGTTACGCAAAAGCGGATGCCGGAAGTGTCAAAATGGGCGATGTTACAGTTGACGATACGGTGTTGTTTCTTGTTAAATACAACAGCGGCGCGGTTGGTTCGTATGAAGCGGCGCGGCAGGCAACCGGTAATCAAAACGCCAATAGTTTTGAAATTAACGGAACCAAAGGATCGCTCAAATTCAATTTTGAAAGCATGAATACATTACAATATTATGACGCAACACGTCCTCGTGCGGTGCAAGGTTGGACAACAATTATGTGTACTCATGGCGGTGATCATCCGTATGTTGCCAATTATTGGCCTGATGCGCATTTGATTGGTTATGAGCATTGTTTTACGAGTATGGCGTATGATATTACGCTCAAACTGGCAGGAAAAACGCCGACGGTTCCGTTGCCCGACTTCAACGATGCTTACCAAACGCAACGTGTTCTCGAAGCCGCCATGATTGCCGCTACAGAAAAACGTTGGGTAAAACTCGACGATGTAAAATAATGTGTTAATAATTAAAAAGAGAACTTCATAATATTTCAGCAGGATTTTCGTAAATAAATTAAATCAGTTATTGGCGAAAATTCCGCTGAAATATTTTTTGTAATTTACACATCTGTATCGGCGGGTAAATGTTGCGCGGAGCAACCGCCGTCAACAACCAAACAAGCACCACAGATATTCCGTGCCGCATCAGACGCAAGAAACATGACCGCCTCCGCAATATCCTGAAAATCCGCTTCCCTGCCCAATGGCATATTAAGATGCCGACGTTTGATTTGTTCATTGGTCAAATGATCCCAACGTTCCGTCCGAATATAACCCGGCGCAACAGAATTAACACGAATCCCAAGCGGCGCAAGATCAATAGCCATCGCACGCGTCAAACTATCAATTCCGCCCTTACTGCTACAATAAGCCGCACGCTGATGAATCGCACGCGTTGAAACATTCGAACTCAAATTGACGATCACCCCGCAACCGCCCGATTGTTCCAGCATAAGCCGAACCGCTTGTTGTGAAACATAAAATGTTCCAAGTAAATTTGTTTGAATTACTTCTTCAAAAAAATGGAGCGGAATTGTTTCAAATGAATAACCAACACCCTGCTGACAAGCGTTATTGACCAATATATCGAGTTTTCCGGTTTTATTCCGAATCGTGTCAAACATTTTTGCAACCGTATTGGAATCTCCAACACTGCCCGGCAATTCAATAACTTTTTCAAAACCGTGTTGACGCAGTGTATTGGTTGCGTATTTTGTTGTTTTGTTGGTTGAGCCGTTGACGAAAACGGTTGCCCCTTCCCGAAGAAACGCTTCCGCCAAACCAAAACCGGTATTCCGGCTCGAACCCGTAATAAATACAACCTTATCTAAAAAACGCATAGTTTGTTCTATAAATATGTAACACGCAAAAGGGCTAAAAATTTACCCTACATTTTGCCGAAGAGTTTTCACTGCCGGCTACATTGGAAAGCCCCAATTATAGTTGGGAGTTGATAGTTTATAGTGAAGTTGGTAGGCGATCCCTTCGCCGAAGGGTCGCAACGGTTGATCTGGAATTACAAACAGGGTCACTGTCGACAAGTACGCCGACCAATGGTGGGTGAAAGCCCTTCGGCGAAACATTGTATCAGTTATTGCCATAGGTAAAATAATAAAATCGTTGCGAAATATTTATTGTTCCGGTTACATGGTTTGTGTAAATTTTACGTGAACGGTTACCGGATTATTTTGCATTGAGACGAATTTCGTACATTTTATATCCTATTTTACGTACATTTTCAATAGTTTCCATATACGGTGTGTCGCAAACATCCAGTAAACCGTTTTGGAAATTTTCACCGTCGAATCGTCCGGTTGTTGCCTGATCAGCGTGTTGATGCCAGTGAACACCAATGAAATTCGGATGTTTTAATGCCGATTCCACATAATTGTAATAGGCTTCGCCTCGTTCTTTTTGATCCTTAAC